>NZ_JACGAY010000028.1:0-17425 GCF_020137705.1 Campylobacter sp. RM9333 | reverse complement strand
ATAAAACTCTTATACCGATTAAAGATATACAGATTTTTAGAGTTTAATGATTTAAAAATATCAACCATTTTATTAATTAAGGAGTTATAATGATAAAACTAATGTTTGACTCATTATGCAATATTGTAATACCTGTATATTTTATTACAAAGAACAATAATCAAAATAATACGGTATTAGTCGATAAAGCTATTAATAAGCTTAAGAAAAAATTAAATTCTATTGAAAATAGAAAAAAGAATTTAAATGATAAAGGTGCTCATGAAATTAAAAATGAAGCAGAAGCTATAAGTACAGCGATAATTGATTATTTATATACGCTCAATATTTATTGCAAAGATTGGATTAAAATCAATCCTTACTGCATTGTTGGAAAATTTGAAAAAGAGCTAAAGAAATCGTTTGAGCAAAACTTAGAAATTTGTTCAAGAGATTATGAGTATATCAAAAAAATGTATGATATATTAACAGCAAAAGGTGTTAAAAAATACTTCTATAAGACATGGTATTTTTTAAAAAAATGCCTATAAATTAAAGCTGATTCAAGCCATCTTAAATAAGATGGCTTGAGCGGTCTTATCAACGCCTTTGATTTCTTCTTTTACTTCTTTACACATTTCCTTATTCCACAATATTTCAACATTACTTGTATATGTAGCGTTAAAAGTTAGCAATAAAAAGGAGAATGGCTAAAAAGTTTTAATAACGATTTTTAGATAAAATCGCAAAGGAGCTTAAAAACTAAAATCTGCAGAACTTTAGTCGTTTCGCTCCTTTTAAATACGAAACATAATAAGAAAAAAATGGGAGTAATTTTTATAATTTGTGTTAAAAAATTCATAGAATTTTAACATATGAAATCAATATGTTAAAAAACTAAGATTTTTTAGCATTAAAATTTAAAAAAGGAGAGTCGCATGAAAAAGTTATTAGCATTATTAGCCTTAGCTTTAGTGTGTAATGCTAGAGGGGTTTTTACACCAGAACCAACACTAAATTTTACTCAAGCAAGATTATATGATGAGTGCATTAAAGAAAACAATGCTAAATCTTGTGAGAATTATTTGGATTATAAAAAATATGATAGTAGTGATTATTTAAAATTAAAAGAGAGTGCTGAAGTAGCTTTTAAAGGTTGCGATGAGTTACAAAGTGCTAAGTCTTGTTTGGTTTTGGCTAAATTTTATTCTAAGTATTCTCCAAAAAATAAAATTATTTTTAGTGATGAAAAAAAAGAATTTGATTATTATGTAAAATCTTGTGAATTAAATAATAAATATTGCATTATGGTAGGAAAACATTATAAATTATTATACGCTGATACTAAAGATAAAAAAGATAAAAAACAAGCTTTAAAGTATTATAAGCTTTCTTGTGATAGTGGTTATAAATTAGCTTGTGAAAATTATAAAGAATTAGATAGTTGGTGGAAATAATCCACCAACAAGCTTAAAAGCCATAAAGTTTCATAGCTACTTCTGATTTTCTTCCACCAAGCAAAGCAAGTAATGCCCCACGAGTAAAGAAATTTGCCATCATTTGCTTTTTATCATCTGCAAAACTTTTTCTTGTGTCTTCTAATAACATATCTAAATCTCCATCATTTTCAACAAAATGTGAACTTACAACTTGTGTTACTGAATTAAAATTGATAAATCTACTTAAAAAACTAGCTGCTGACATTAATCTTTTGTTTTTTACCATCTTATCCATAATCTCATCAACTAAAAGCACTAACTCATCGCTAATATCATCAGCTTTATACTCACTTGTATCTATGCCTAACTCTTCTCTTGTGTAAAATGCTTGAATAAACGCTAATGCAACTTCTTTTCTTTCTCTTGTCATAAATTCTCCTTTATATTTATTTTAACTGCTTGCTTTTTATTAAATACATGTTCTTAGCTAAGTCATTTTTACCTCCTTACTAAAAAATATAAAATTATGATGATTTTTCAACGCATCAATAATCTTTAAAAAGCTATTTTCGCTGTTGTTTTTTTTAAATTCATTATTTCATTCTCTCACTCAAAACTTTTAAAAGCGTTACGATTTCTTGACTTAAGTTCTCAATTCTTTCTAATTTCTTTTGATTTAAATACATTTGATAAATCAACATTCCGCCAAGCACTCCTGCGACCGTTAAATCTTGTATAGTCGCACCTTTTAAAATTAAATGCAATAATCCTTCTTCCATTATTTATCTCCTTTCATAAAATCTCTCACGGCTTTTAACTTAGCTTTGCAATCACGATAAGCACTCACGCTATCTATTACAAATAAAGCAAAATCGCCGTTTGTTTTCATATCTCTATTTATATTTAAATTCTCGCATTCTAAAAAGTCTGTTGGCACTTGCTCTCTCACATACACTATTTTTTCACTGCAAGCTGTTAAAAATATCAAGAAAATAATCATCAAGCTTATCTTTGCTCTTCTCATTTTCACTTACCTTTTTTACTACAGATAAACGGATTTTTTGTTTATCTTGTAGTTTTTTATTTAGCTCATCTCTTGCTAAATTTGCTCTTTTTAGCTCATCATCTTTTGCTAAAATCACGGCATTTAGCTCAAATGCTTTAGTTTTTGCTTTATCTAAACTCGCTTTTAAATCACTTATGTATAAATACATTAGCAAGATGATAACTCCTAAAATCGCATTTATTTTCATTAGCAAAACTCCACGCTAGTAATAAACCCACTAGCATTTATTGAATGCGTTATTTTTTCTATTTGAGTGTTTAAAGTCTTATTTTCAAGCACTATATCAAGCAAAGCACCTGCATTCATCGCACGACCAAGCACCTTTAAAGAGCCTTTAAAGCTCGCATTCTTTTGAGTTTGTAGCTTAGAGTTTGCTAGGGTTAGTGCCTCTTGCTTATTCTTTACAAAAGAATTAATTTTTTTTACAGGCTCACTGCTACCTGCTCTTACAACAATATCTTTATTCTCTTTTGCATCAAAATAAGTAACTTCAACACTACCAGCACTAACTGCTGCTACGAACTCATAATCAAGCTCTATTAATTCGCCTTCTTGCAACTCATATTTAAGTCTTTTATTCTCTTTATTTGCATCGTGCAAAATCAATGTATCATTTTTGATACTCATATTTACACCTAGCTTATCACATTCACTACTTAAAAATGCTAAATCGCTTTGGTTATTTTGCTGATAGTTTTTAAGCTCGTTTTTGCTAACCTGTGCTTTAAACTTTAGTCCATTTTCTTTTGCGATACTACGTGCAACTTTTAAAAACTCGCTTTCTTTAAAAGTGCGATTTTTGACTTGTTTTGCACGGCTTAGATTTGCACTCACGCATTCTAGCTCATAAGTTTGCTTATACTTGATTTTGATTTTGTTTATATAAAAAGCACCTAGCAAAACACCATCGCAAAAAACTTTTATAGTATCATTTAGGCGTGGCTCAGGCGTGTTGTAGCTTAGCGTGATATTGCAAGTATCAGCCTGACCTTTTGCATAATCATTAATAGTAATATTTATAAAAGGCATTTGAGCCGTTTTATCAATATCATTATAAAATAATGTTATCTTTGGCTTATAAACTAGCTCCATAAAGTCTCCGTTTTTTTAGTTTCAACTTTAGGCTCTATTAGTTCTATTTGTTCGCCACCACGAAAATAAAGCGTGTTTAAATGCTTATGATTAGCTCTTAAAAACTCTTGATAAAAGCTAGATGAATAATCATCTCTTTTATAATGTTTGGCATAAATCACGCTTAATTTTTCGCCTTGCTTTGCAATATAAATCATCTAAAAACCTTGTATTTTAAAAAATGATAAAATCTGCACGAGTTGTAAAATAAAGCCGATTTGAAATTGCTAACGCCTAGCTCTTTTAACGAAATAAAAAATATATTATCAGCTAAAATAAAGTCTTCATAGTTTTTATCGTTTTGATATGCTTTATCGCACAAGTAGTCATGAATAACTACTGCTGATAAGTATTCAGGCGAATTGGGTGGATAGATAGACCAAAGCAAACGAGGTATATTTGCCCCATTTGTTTTATATCCGCTAGGAATATCAACTTTAGCAAATCCACACTCGTAAGAATAATCTTGCACTAACTCAAACTTATCTTTTTTGCAAGGCTTTAATACAACTCTATTCATAAACTAAACTCCACATTAATTGAGTTTAAATCTTCTTTAGTAGTTGCTTTTTTGATTTCATCTAGTGCTTTTTGTCTTTTGCCTATCAAAACAGCACTTATTTCAGCGTATTTATCAGCCTTTAAAAGAACTTTTTGTACTAAGTCATCTAAAGGCACTTCACGGCTAGTTGCAAGTGCCTTTAAAAAAGGTGCTTTACTTTCATTATTGCTTGCCAGGTATTCCCTAGCTTCTCTTTCTTGTCTTTCAAAAGTAAGCCTTTCTTCATCAGGCGTTTTATCAAGACTACTCATTGCATTTTTAAAGCTAGCTTCTATTTCACTTAGTTTTTTCTCTTTAAGTTCGTTAAAGCTTAGCTCTATCATTTCAGGCTTATAAATAAACTCGCCGTTTTCGTAGAAATTCACTTGGTTTTGCATAATTTTTGTAAAAGTTTCTTCGCTAACTTCTATGCCGTTCTCAAGTTTTTTCATATCAATATAATCAATAAAGCCGCTTTCTTTTAAAACAACGCTGTAAACTTTCTCATCAGTGTAATAATCGCTAAAATCATTGATAAAATCATCTTGTATTAAATTGTTTAATTCTTCCATTTCAATATCCTATTGCTACAATGTTATATGTTCTTTCTTGCGTAGGAACTTGAAAACCAGTCCCTTTCATTAAATAGTTGCTAGTGTCTTTCCAATTATCAAGGCTTTTTGTATCTTCTATTTTTTGACCTGACATAAAAATCCCTTTGTAGTTCATACCAACAAGGAAAACACCATTAACAGGTAAAGTGATTGTGTATGTAAGTGTTACAGAACCTTTTAATCCACTTGTTACCGAATTAGCTGTTACTATTGGAACTACCTTAAGATTTCTTAGCATTATTACATTGATACCATTGCATTTAAACATTTTTCCACTCGGTATATCTGTCTGTATTATTGGTTGTTCGCTAGTAGTCCTATCAAAAAATATTCCATTTTTATAAAGAGTATTTGGAACTAAGTTACATTTCTTAGGAGAGTTCACAAAACTTCCGTTAGGGTGGGCTTCATACATAGCAAATCCTCCCCAATCTACTAAGAAACATTCTAATTTAATGTTTTTAAAAATATCTCTATATGAATTTAGTTTTGTATTTCTTAGGCTTACAATTGCACGATTTGAAGTATCGTAAGTGTTAGATAATGCATTTAAATTAGCGTTTTCCGTAAAATAAAGACAAGTTTCAATAGTGTTTGTAAAAGTGCAACTTCTAACATCTGCAAAACCATTATAAGAGATTATTCCGTAAATTGAATTATTTACACTACATTCACAAAATCTAAGCGAACTATTATAACCTAATTGAATTAGTCTTTGTGGTTTATTTGTAAAATCAAATTTACATCTATAAAATAAGCAAGATTTAGAATGAAAAAATCTAAAAACTGCAAAATTTGCACTTGCTTCGTGGGCGAACTCACATTTAATTACTGCATTATTTGAAATAAGTCTTATATGCGTTAAATCTACATTATCAAATGTAAGTTGCTCGTTTAAAACAAAATTAGGTAAAAGCGTAATAACACAATCTCCTACATTTGCTCTTGCTTTTTTGTAACACATTAACGCCTTAAACGCGTCGCTTAGTTTCGCATAGGTTCCACCAGCACCTACACTGACATTAATAGGCGTATCATAGACTTTTACATAATCATTCTCAACTGCTTTAATTCTTACTTCTAAATCGCTTTTAGCTTTTGTTAAGTCCCCTATATTTGCTTTTGCATTTAGTTTTGTGTTTATCTCATCTTTTGTAAACACTTCAGTTTTATTTGCTTTCTTAGTGCTTAAATCATTGCAATAGCCTTCTGCTTTTATAAGTCTTTTGTTTAACTCTTCTCCTTTTTGATTTAAATAATAATCATCTAATGAAGATTTATCAGCTTTACTTATTTCAAGTGTTTTTATCTTCTCATCTTGTGCTTTTTGAGAAGCATTAAAGTGTGCTAAAGTTGGATAGACTATCGTTTCATCTATTTTTATGCTTAAATCATTAGCATTTGTAAGTTCTATTGCTAATTTATAATGAAGAAGAGAAGTATTTGTATCAGTTGCTTTACTTAGCACTGACGTTCTTTTTATTTTAGTAAAGCATAAAAGCTCTCCATTTTTTGCAATAAAGCCCACACAATTTATGAAAAAATCTTGTGCTGTATCGTTTTTTAATACCGCTTCAAGGATTATTTTTGAGTTATCAAATTCATCAATTCTTACACTTGTTGGAAGATTTTCATATTTGATATTTGTAAAAGTAGTCGTATTTTCATCCAACGTATCTAAATTACAATCAGCATAAACAACTTTTGATATAAACAAATCAAGCTTATTTAAAATCGCATGTGTTATTAACTTTTTACCTTCATTTGTGATTATTGTCATAGTTCTTTAAACTCCTTTATTTGCATTACTGCTTTAATTACTAACGGCTTTTCGTGTATTGTGATAAGTTCTATGTTTTCACATACGCTTCTTACGTTTTTATATTTATTTATGTATTCGCTAAGCTTTAGTATGTTTTCGCTAGTTGTGTTTTCGCTAATCTCAACCACTGCTTTAAAAGTATAAGGTTTATCTAAATTAACAACTTTACAATCAACAAAAACCCCACGAAGCATAGTTTTAAAATAGCTCGCAGTCCCTTCGCTTTGATTTAGTAAAAGCGGCGTTTTTAGCTCTTGATGATGTCCCCATTGTGATGATAAAACTTTTGTATTTTTTACATTTGGCTTATAAAAATGCTCGGTATTTATAGAATATGCATTATCAAGCACTTCTAAAATAGAGTTTTTGTAATCTTCTAAAGATTTTGAATAAATACTTAAATCCATTTTTCAATCCTTAATGAATTTAGCTTTAAAATACTATTTTTATCTATCGTTTGAAGTGGCGTTGTGATACTTATATCACTTATATTCTCATCATTGCATAAGCTTATGATTTTACTCACGCTTACATTTTCACTAATATCAAGCTTTTTATAAAAATCTTTTATGATATAATCAATCTTTGCTAAGTTCTCGGCAAATAAAAAATCATCTTTTACTTTGATTTTTATTAGCAAATCTTGTGCTATTTCTGGGCATTTAATTAAATTGATTTTATCTGTTAATGGCACTTTGTTTTCAAGTGCTTTTAAGATTTGTGGCTCTATATTTTCAGCTTGAGTGTAATAACAAATGAAGACCTGTCCTGGCTTTGTGTTATCATCATATACTTTAGCTTTTAATACAGCTTTAGTTGATAAGACATAAAATAAATAGCTTTCAGCACTTCCTGCCGTGCTAAATCTATGAAGTGCTAGTTTAAAGCGTTCTTTTAGCTCTTCATCGCTCTCACGATAGCTATCGTTTTGCCATTCTGTTATTTGCTCTATTTTTTCAATGTAGATATTTTGAGTTTCAAGCATTGATATTTTCATATCTAAAAACTCGTTATTTTCTATCTCACATAGCTCTATAATCTCATCTTTTACATATACATCATTTAGCAAATACGCATAATGACCTTTGCCATCGCTAAGCTTTGCGTTCTTAGGTATAAATGTAGGGCTATTTGCTGTGATTTTGATTTTACTTGTTGCATTGTTTGCGTGTTTTCTAGTTAGTCCTACAAGTGCTACAAGCTCATCTAAAAATGTATCGCGTGAATAAGCTAAATAATTTTGCATAGCTATATTTGTGATATATTCGTGCTTTGTCTTAAACCACTCCAAAAAGCAATCAGTTAAAATCATAATATCATCATTTATTAATGGCTTATAATCGCTTTGATTTGCTTTGTTTTTGTAGTTTTCTATGATTTCGTTACGAGCTTTATCTATATCAAATGGAGCGAAAAATATATCATTATAATTCATAAACGACACGCTCCTTGCTCTCAATTACTTCGTAATCAATAAGCACATTTGTTCCGTTTAGGGCTAATTTTTTGATGGCAATTCTAGGCTCAAGTAATTTTATTTGCTCTGCTAAAGTCTTTAAATATGCGTGAGTGTTAGCATATGTTAGCTCCTTATCAATCAAGCTATCACAGCCCAAGAACGGGCGTAATGCGTGGCTAAACTTACGCTTCTTTATAATTCTAGTTAAATTATCATCTATGCTTATCTTATACATAGATGAAGTTTAAAAAATAAAAGGTTTCTAAAAGTATGACAATAGAAACTATTTTGTATTATTTCCCGAAATAGCAACAAGTATTATTAAAATAATAAATACCCAAGTAAAATAAAAATAAAAACCACGCTTTTTCTTGCCAGTAGTTATAAATAATACAATTTCTGAGTATTTTTGCATTACATATTTCTTTTGCTTATCATTTAATTTACTTATATCTATTTCTAATATATCTTTTTTATTATTATCAAAACTATTTTTTATATTTTGTTTCATTTCGTATTCTTTAATGACTTTTTCTACATTCTTGCTATCAAAATCAGATGAAATTGAAATGCCTTTACTATCTTTTGAAAATTTCATAGATTTTCTTATCTCTTCTTTTAGCATTTTTTGTAATTCTTCAGGATATTCGTTAAGTGGACTATCTATTTCTCTTATTTCGCTATCAAAAAACGCATCAGGTATTTTAAAATCTTTATAATATTCAGCATATTTATCTATGTTATCGCTATCTAAATGACTTAAATCTATTTCATCTAATACGCTATATTTTCTCTCGTTTTTTGGTGTAGTTTTGCTATATTCATACCAAGCTTTACAAAAAACCGCTTCAGTAGCTATTTCATCAGGTAAGTATTTAAATAAGTGCGGACTTTTGCAAAGCTAATCATATATTATTTGTAAGTGATTTTTAAACGCTTTTTCAGGCACTTCATAAAATCCACTAAAAAAACCTACAAGCAATCAATGCTCTAAACATTTCTTCGCTTGATTTTACTTCATCTGATAATTTTTTATATTGTTTCTATCTTCAATAAATAGTGTTGCTAACTGTTCATAAGTCATATACTATCTTTTTTTTATTCAAAGATAGCTAAAATATTCTTAATTTATCTTTTTAATTTGCAAATTTGATGAAATCCCAAAACACGACCAATAATACTAAAGTTATCAACATTATCTATTAGTCTTGGTGGATATTTTGGATTATCACTTAGTAACATTATTTGAGGTTTCATAATAAGTCTTTTTATCAAAATTTCTTCATCATCACGCACTACATAAACTACACCTTCTTTCACTTGCTCTCCCTTATATTCACTAAAAATAGCCATCGCATCTTCAGGAATTGTAGGCGTCATAGAATCGCCTTCTACTTTAATCATATGAATATCTTTACAAGACCATATATTTAGTGCTTTTCTTAATTCTTGTTTTGCAAATGGTACTATTGTAGGCTCACACTCTTCAAAACACTGCACGCCTGTTCCTGCACTTGCTTTCGTAGTTTCATAATATTTAATCATTGCAAAATCATCATTATAAGATGTATCTTCTAAAACTATATCGTTTAAATCTTTATTAATTAACTCCAACACCGGCTTTAAATAAGTTTCAGATATTGTTTCAGGTGCGTTGTTGCCTTGCCATCTTTCTACTGTAGAAATCTTAACATCACACCCATTATCATTTAGTAGTTCGGTAAATTCTTTGTTTGTTAGCCCTTTTTCTACTTTGTAGTCTTTTATATATATTTTTAATTTTTCAATATCTACTTTTAAATTCGCTCCTGTAACTTTTGCCATTCCTAAATCTCCTTAATAAATTCATATTTTCTTAATTAAATATACAAAATAATAACAAAAAAATCAGATTTTTGCAAATATTAAGTAAAAATTAAGAAATAACTATTATTATTCTTCATAATTTATTAAGATTATTATTAGAATATTCATAATCTTAATAAAAAATACAATTAAAGGAGAAAAATATGTCAGATAAAGATTTTGAAATTTTACAAAATAAATTAAAAGTGCAAGATACAGCTATTAAACATTTAATAAGAGCAATTGAGCCAAAAGATTTAGAAAAAACAAAGCATAGAGATTTTGCATTAGCTCTTATTTTAAATGAGATTGAACCAACTGCAGACATTGATGAATATTTTGATAAACAATGTAAAGAAAGGTATTTAAAAAATGCGTGATTTTTATTTAACAGACATAGCAAGATTTAATCTTACTAACTTTTGTAGTGGCTTTAGGGATAAAAGCCGTGATGATTGTAGATTTTATCGCAATAAAGAAGGGGTTGAGTTTTCTAGTTCAACTCACCACGTTGTTGATAATTCAATTATTAGAACTAGAAAATACAAAATTGATTGTGGAGATTTAGATGAGTGAAATTATAAAAGTATTAAGCACTATTCAGCAAAAGATAAAATCGAAAAAAGATGCCAAAAATAAGTTTGCAAAATACGAATATAGAACAATAGAAAGCATTTTAGAAAATTATAAAAAGGCAAGCGAAGGATTAGAAACGACGCTTACATTTAGCGAAAAAATCTTATGCGATTTTGATGGCAAGATTATCTTAGAAGCTACAGCTATTCTACAAAAAGCAAATGAGAGTATTAGTTCTAATGCTATCGTGGAGATTGACTATAACCACAAAGGTATGAGTAAGGAGCAGATTTGGGGAACAGCTTCAACTTATGCTAAAAAAAGAGCCGTTTCATCTTTATTATGTCTTGATGATAGCGAAGATGATCCTGATAGTTTAGATAATGACGAAAACCCAAATTCAAATTCTTTAGTTGATGAAATCAAAAACCTAGCAAAAATAAACAATGTAGCAATAGAACAAATACTAAAGTGTGAAAAACTTAAAAGTTTAGAAAATGCAAAACCTGAGCAATTACACAAAATATTAGACAATTTAAGGAGTTAATATGAAAATAATTAATTTAGAGCAAAATACACAAGAATGGTTAGACTATCGCAAAGATAAGTTTAGTGCGAGTATTACACCTGTGCTTTTTGGTGTGGGTTATCACAAAGCCTATCAAGAAGCATATTATAGATATGGTGGTGGAAAGCGTCCTGACATCTCTTGGATACCTGCAGTTGAGCTTGGCGTAGAATATGAGCCAAAAGTTAGAGATTTTATAAATGTTAGTTTGAAGCGTAATTTTAAGCCTATCGTGTGCGAAGACGAACAAGACGGACGCTTTATAGCTAGCCTTGATGGTTACGATAACGGCGAGATATTAGAAATTAAGGTAAGCGAACTAGGGTTAATCGCTTATAGAAAGTCACACGAAGTTCCATTAAGATATATGTATCAAATACAGCATCAAATGATGGTAAGCGTAGCTAAAAAAGCACTTTTAGCTATCGCTTATCCAAAATACGATGGCACACTTGATATTGAACTTATAAACATAGAGCCTGATTTGGCAATGCAAGATGAGATTAAAAGCAAATGGCTAGAGTTTGAAAGCACTTATAGATACAAAAATATTGATTATCAAGCACTAATAAAAACAGATGAATTATGCGAAGTGCAAAAGCAATTAAAAACATTAGGGGAGCGTGAAAAAGAGCTTAAAAGCTACTTTTATCAGTTTGATGATAGCACGATTTATGAAACGCCTACAGCAAAGCTAACTTATAGCATAAGCACGAGAGAAACAATTGATTATAAAGCGATAGTTGAGCGTAACGGATATGAGATTTTAGAAAGTGATAAAAAGACTAGCGAAACAAGAACAATAAGAATTAAGGAGATAGCGTGAATAAGACAATCATTATAGGAAGATTAACAAAAGATATAGAGCTAAAAACTTCAAGCAGCACAGGCACAGCGATAGTAAATAACACTATCGCAACAAGTCGTATTAGAAATAATCAAAACGGCGAGAGAATAGAAGAAACCTTGTTTTTAGACATAGTAGCGTTTAATCGCACAGCTGAAGTAATGAACCAATACTTACATAAAGGCTCAAAACTAGCAGTTGAAGGATATTTACAACAGCAAACATGGGTAGACAATCAAACAGGGCAGAATAGAAGTAAAATTGTATTGATTATAGAAAATATGGAGATGCTAGATAATAAGCAAGATAATCAAAATAACAATCAAGGTGGTTATCAGAACAACTATCAGCAACCAAGACAAAATAATTATCAAAACAATAATTATCAGCAACAACCAAGACAAAATCAAGCTAATAATTATCAACAGCCACAGCAGAATTACCAAAACAACAATTACCAACAAGGTGGAGCTGATGAATTGCCTTGGTAATGTAAGAAATATAATTATCTTTTGCTTAGAAATAAGCATTAGAGAGCTTTTTATAAAGCGTTTTGGTTTAGCAAGATATAACGAAAACTTAGGCACTAGCTACACAGCTAGAAGCCTAAACAAACTAAGAAATAATGAATTAAAGATTTTAAGGGGTTTAAGATGAGAGAAATAGTAAGACTAATTAATAAAAAAGATTTAGAAGAAATAATAGACTTAAGATTCAAAATTAATAACTTTTATAAGCATAGTTGTTTAATCGGTGTTACTTTATTAGTTGATGATAGTATTTGTTTTCATATACAAAATAAAGACATAAGAAAAAAATTAGAAACTAATTACATAAATTACTTTTCTTTTTATGTTGATTTGAATTATGCAACAATTGAAACAAAATTTACAAGTTATAACGAAGTTATTAACATTAAAAAAGACATTCAGTTAGAAAAAAATTTTACATCAAAAGATATAGCAAAACATATAGAGCAAATCATTAATGAATATAACAAAGAGCAAGATTATATTACTTTTGTTTGGGGAGATGAAGAATGAAACTACACCCATTATTAAATCCAAAAAGCCCCCACTACGGAAGTGGTAAGGACGCAACCATTTATAAAATGTATGATAAGTATAAGCAAAAAGATTTATTGGCTTGGTGCAGAATTAATGCTGCAAAATATAAAGCAAGAAAAGGCAAAAAGCAAGGCGAAAGCGAACAGGACAATCAAGAAAAATACGAGAGCTTTTATTACACAGCTTTGCTTATTGATTGTGCCGTGTCACTAAATAATATATTAGCTTGCAGTATTTTGCGTGGAGAAGAGTCAGAAGAATCGCTTATCGAAGAGCTAGAAAATTTGCGAAACCAAGATTTTCATTCAGTAGATGATAGATGTATGCTTGAAATTTTAGAGTATATGGCAAGGGGTTAAAATGAAAAAAACATACACATTAAAAGAAGTAGCAAAAATTACAAGCCAAAGTTATATAACAGTTTATAGACATTTACAGCAAGGTATTTTAAATGCTAAATCAACAGCTTTTAAAGCGACTTGGAAAGTTAGCGAAGAAAATTTACAAGACTACTTAAACAAGATAGCCTAGTAAGTATGGCTATAAAACATATTAAAGAATTAAGTAATAAATTAACTTAATTCTTACTTGAATATTTTAGTATTTAGGAATAAGTAGGAGATTTTATGGGAAAAGATTTTTATGGTTATGATAGTTTAACAAATGAAAGAATTTATATTTACGGTTCATTAAAAAGAAAAATAAAAAACAATATAGAAGTAAAGCGTGGAAACGAAAAACTATTAATAGAAGATATAAAAGCACAAATTGAAGCCATTACAGGCAAAGAGCCATTTATTCATGAAGGTGGTAATCATATAGTGTTTGCAGAAAGTGCAGAAAAATCAATCGGTGGTGAATACTATTGTATAAAGTGGCATTATGCAAACAACAAAGAAGAAAATATAGTAAAACAAACTTGTAAAGAATTAGGAATTACACAAAAAGAGCTAAGTGAAATGCTAGATGTTCCACAATCAACAATATCAGGCTGGGCTACAACGAATATTCCAAAGATGGCAGAGTTATCGCTTAATCTCTTAGCAGAAAACAAACAACTAAAGGAAAAATTAGATGTATTTAAAAAAGCTTTTGAACTCGCTAGCAAATTATAAGGTGTAGACAAAATGTCTATACCTTTAAAATACTAAAATTAGTATTTTAAAATAAATAAAATCCTAAAATTAAAATAAAATACTTGACTTTATTCTAAAATTAGAATATAATATTATTATAATTACTAGTATTAGTAATTTATGTTCTTTTAGAGATGATTGTTAATTAATTTTATTTGCTATAATTTTTACTATGAAAGATTTATTAAAAGAATTAGGCAAACTTTCATTTGATTTTGCAAAAGTGATTTTTGCATTAGCGATAATCACACCTGTTTTAAAAGATGAAAGTTTTAATTATTGGAGCATTATAGCTGTTATCGTATGTGTTGCATTTGGTTCAGCTTGTATTTACAAAGGAGGTAAAGATGGAAACGCTTGATATAATTTATAAAACAATTACTTTCGTTGGAATAATATTAACGATTTTGGTATGGTTTTTCGTACCAAATCCAAAAAAGGGAAAAGATAGTTAAATAAAATTAAACATTCATCTCTTAAAAATATTAAATTAGGAGATGATTATGTTGCAAAAAATACAAAATAGCAACTCACTGTTAGTTGCTTCTTATTATGGAATTATAAAAAGCACAATTTTAAAACATTTTACTCGCAATTCAGACGAGTTAATAGAAGGAATACATTATTTTTACGAATACGAAAGAACAAAAGGTGGGGTTCAAAAAGTAATTAAATGGACTTTAGAAGGCGTTTATATGTTAGGCTTTTTTATCAAAAGTGCCAAAGCAAAAGAATATCGTAAAAAAGTAGCAAGGCTATTAAGAGAACAAAGCGAAGAAAAACTAAAAAGCCTAAATAATAGCATCACAACCCTAGAACGCAGAAATAAGCGAGTTGCTTTAGGTTATAAATCACAATTAGCACAACAGAAAGAAAAGTATGAATTAAAGCTCAAGGTTTTAGAGTGCGAACTAGAACATAAAAGCAAGATTGATTATGATAAACCAAGCCAAGAGCTAAAGAAAGCATTAGCCGAGCGTGGGTGGTTGCTTATGAATAAGGATAATTTCAATGTTTTAGGAGAAAATATAGCAACTAGGATTTGCATTAGCCTAAGAGATATTCTAGGCACTAATTATCCGCCTTGCTTGAAGCAATTAATTGATGTTAGTTTTATGGAAACAAGGAATTATTTTAATAAAAGAATTAGCACTAATCAAGGATTGCCATTTACAGCAGAAAGTTATAAAATAAAAAGAGCCGATAGTTCTTATACGCCAATCTATGGCAAGTGGGTAATTGAAGATGGAAAGCAGATTGCAGGTTGGGAACTTGAGTTAAGGTGGAAAGGGTATAAAAAATTAAGTTATAGGGGCTAATGGCTCCCTAATACGGAAATAAATTCTATTCTTATTTACTATGGCTTTGCAAATTAACTAAACAAATACTATAATAAAAATGTTTCAGCCGTGTTGGCTTAGTCGCCCCCCTTATCGCAAGATAATGGCTCGGGTTTCCCCCACCTTTTAGGTGTGGGGTTAATTTAATGGTTTGTTAATAATTTTTAGTTAAAATAATGACAATTGCTTTTAATAGCAAGTTTTGTCCCCTTATCGCAAGATAACGGCTCGGATGCCTAGCCTTAGAGCTAGGGGAATTAAAAAAGGCTAAATTAAATTAGCCTTTATCTTATCTCTAATGTTTTCAAAATCACTTTTACTTATATTAATATTTGCTATATTTTCTACTCTTTTTGTATCGAATAATTTTATTTGAGATAACAAAGCCGTTCTAATATCATTATTTTTAGTATAAAAGCTATAAAAGTATGGAAAGCTATTATCTTTCGCCTTAGTACTTAATGGCACTCCTATAAAAGAGTTTTTATAAATTAATTTTAACACAAGCACAGGTCTTACATAGTTTTTACCCTTACCGTACACTTCAGAGCCAATATTTAAACCTAATCGTACCCAGTATACTTTACCTACTTTAACAGCTTTTTCTGTGCTTTTACTAGTATTCTTTTTTACTTCATTCCATTCATCGTAATTCATAGAAAATCCTTAATAAACTTCTCTAAATAATCTCCCCACCATTGCATTAATTCCCTTTTAGCTTCTAGCTTATGGCTTCTATCATACACGCCACGAACTCCTCCTACCGTATGAGCTAGGCAAAGCTCTATAATCTCGCTTGAATAATTATTATCGTTAGCTATCGTGCTAAACATTGCACGAAATCCGTGGGGCGTGAATTCATCGTTTGTAATGCCATTTTTACGCAAAAATGAACGCATAGTATTATCGCTTATACCTTGATTTTGCTGTTTCTCACTATAAAATACATAATCACTATTTTTCATAGTCTTCATAATTTCTAGCACTCTTTTTGCTTGGGTGCTAAGTGGTAAATAAAACGGCTTTTTGCGTTTCATTTGTTCGGCAGGTATTTCTAAAATATCATCGTTTATATATTCCCATTTAAGCAGTCTCACATTGCCAGGTCTTAATGCCGTAAGTGCATTAAAAATTAATGCGTATTTTGTAATAGGTCTTGCTTTTTGAATTAGTGTGAATAGATATTCTAAATCATCGCCTTTAGTTATTGTAGGATAATTTTCTACTGGCTTATAGCGAACTATCATATCAAGCTTTATAGGAAATAATATGTGATTGTCAGTATAATCAAGCATGCAAGCGTAAGAATATATGCGTTTTAATAGATTTAAAAGCTTTTTAGCAGTTGAACTTTTATCTTTTAGTATTCCAAAGCGTTTTATAATATCGGCTTTGCTAACTTCTTTTATGTCTTTGTCGCTCAATTCTTTATCAAGTATAAATCTATCTAATAGTGAATAATATGTGTGTAATTGCTTATCGCTAATTTGGTTTTCTTGAGTTTGCATATAATCACAACATACTTGTTTGAAAGGTATTTTATTTTTATCATTAATAATTTTTTCTTGTGTGCTATCAATTTGCATTATTGCATTTCTTATTCTAAAACTTGAGCTAAACTCGCCTAGTGTCTTTTTAACTCTTTTTTTATTAATGAATGTAATTAAAACAAAAGATTTTTTACCTTTAGGTGTTATACAAATATATAAATTATAAACGACCTTTTTCATATAAACTTTATCATTTGGCTTTAATTTTATGATTTCACTATCAGTTAGCATAATAAGCTCCTTTTTTTATTGTTTTAGTCCCTAATAGTTCAATTTAAGTCCTTAAAAATGATTAAGGACTTAAATTAAGGACTAAAAATTTGATAAATAATGATAAAAAAAGATAAACAATGATAAATAAAGATAAAAGAAACATACAAAATAAACAAGCTTAAAGCGTGATATTATAGACATTTAAAGATAATTTGATAAATAATGATAAAAG
>NZ_JACGAY010000027.1:0-21246 GCF_020137705.1 Campylobacter sp. RM9333 | reverse complement strand
GTTGATTTGTAATATCAACCATTTGGAATTATAATAAATTAATTATTAAAAATAGCTTAGATGTTTTCAAATAAAATTTAAGGTGGTAAAACATACCACCTTGAGTAAATACTACTTGTTTATTTGTAGTTTTTTAATTTCTTTTTCAAGACTTAAAACTTTAATTGATAAAACTAAAATACTAAGCGATAAAGCAAGTATTAAGACGCTTGTAATCATTCCTTCTCCTTTCTAGGCTAAAATATCTAGGGCAAAACGATAATTAAGGGCTTTCGCCCTTTTTTCTAACGTTTGGCGTTTTTTGCTTGTATGATTGCAGTCACCAGCAAAATTATCGCACTTATTAGATTGATGAAATCTGTTAAATCATTCATCGTTTTGCTCCTTTCTATAAAAGTTATATCTTATAACTTTTATAATGTAATTATACATTTTAAATGCTTAAATTATCCTTAATTTATGTAAAAATACATTATTAATTTATTTTTGCTATATTACGAATGAAAGGAATTATCATGGATACAAAAGAATTTAAAATAAAGCTAATAGAAGCTGATTTAAATAATCTAGAATTTGCAAAGCTTACAGGACTAAACCCTAAAAGCATAACGAATTGGAATCAAGAAGGCAAAAGACCGCCTGAGTGGGTTAAGCCATTTCTAGAGTTTTACATCAAAGCTAAAAAATATGATGAGCTTATGCAAAAATAGTATTAAGTAACTACCGAACAAGTTTCGGTAGTATATTTGGCTAAGCTGTTGTTACTTCTAGGCTTATTAATTTTTTATCAATAATTTCTCCTATTCCTGCACCATTGTTAAAAGTTTTATACCAAGCTCCCCCAACTTGAGTATTCATATCTACTAATTTAAATGGGTTTAAGTTCATACAATTTTCAATCAGTGATTTTTGCCTATATGACAATTCTAGTCTATCTGCAATGTCATCTGCTATCGCATAAGCACCATAACGACTATAATTGTTATACACCACATATATAATTGCTCCATATTCGTAAGCTACAAAATCATCTTCAAATAATGCTTCGTTATAAAATCTTAGGTTTTGTGCTTGTAGAAAATATAAGATTTTCTGTAGTTGCAAATTAGTGATTTTATGATTATTTTCATGGCAATATTTAATCACTTGCTTAGCATAAAACATTGCGTTTTTCATTTATTTTATTTCTCCATTTTTTATAAAATATAGTAATTCATCATTGAGTTTTTGCGTTTCCCTTATTTCTTTTATTGCATTTTCTGCTATTTGTCGTGAGAATTCTGATTGTTCTAGTGCTTGATTTAATAGTTGTCTTTGTTTTGTATTTTCCCAACTTGCTCCTAATAACAATATTAAAATAAATATAGATATTACATTCCAAATAGTTTGCATTTTTACCTACTTACCATCAAAAAATTATCGCCATTTATATTATTTTGCGAAATAACTATATTTCCACCTGCCATATTTCCACGATTAAAAAAGCTTCTTTGCTTTATTTTGGCTTTCTTTTTCCCATCGCCTATATTTGTAACGACGCTACTAAAAAATGCTGTTGAATTTATGTTATTTCCTATGTAGCTATTTATATTATTACTATTAATGTTGCTACTATTAACATAAATGCAGTTATTACTATCAAATACAAAATCGTTATCTTGTTCTATTTCTTTTTGTATTTGTTCTAATCCATCTCTTATAGCTTTTACATCATCAAAGCTTTTCTCTTTTATAGCTTCATCAAGTCTAGCGATACATTCGCTAAAGACTTTATTAATATCAATATTATTTATAATAATACTCTTGCCACAAACTGTCACACCTTTATTTTTCTTTTTAAATAGATTAAATATTTTCATCTCTTTTCCTTTGCTTAATCTCACTAAATAACGCTTCGCTTTGCTTATCTAGTTCTTTATTTTGTCTTTCACGCTCTTTTATCTTGCGTTTTCTTTCTTTGCATGCAATTTCTTCTATTAGCTTACATCTTTGTCTAGGGCTTAATGCTAGATATTCATCGATACTAATGTCGTAATATTTTTGAACCATCCTTAATGGCTTAAGCCTATTTTGAAAATACAATTTAACGATTTTTAAAAACTCTTTTATGTTTTGTAGGCTCATAGCTCATTTTCCTTTTCTTGAAATAATGATTTTATTTTACGCTCTACACACTCATCATAAAGCCCTTGCAAAGTATCAGAAGATAAAATAGCAATGATTTCTATGTCTGTCTTAAGTTCTTTAGATACAAATATGATTTTTTTATAATATTCATGTGCAAAATCAAAGCAAAAAACGAAAACTCCCAAGTTTATAAAAGCAACGGCTAAAATACCCAAGTTCCCCCATAAACCTGTGCCTAAATAAACAAATTCATAAAAAAGCAACTAAATAACACAACACACAATAATGCTAAAAAGAGTAATAATATAAACATTGCGAGTTCATGCCTAATAAAAGTAAAAACTATTCTCATCACTCGCTCCAAACTAGCTCAAATAAAGACTGTTTATTATTAATCTCTTCTATTAGCTCAATGATTGCTTCGGTTGTTTCTTCTATTGTGCTTTCTGGCGTGCGTTGTATATATAACTCATCAAAATCAGCCTCATATTTACCATTGTAGCAATACACATCTATATTAATATGGCTGTTATAAAACTCAATTTCTATGCTCATATTTAATACAAAATCATCTACACGATTATTTAATTCTATATCAGTATTAACAAATTTTTCAATTTTCATTAAATCTACACTATTTGTAAAAACATATAATGCATATTTGTCCCTCAATAACGGAAACTTCATCTTCACGCTATCTCCATTGCGATAAATCTTCTTTTGCTCATACACTTGATTTACTAGCGTTTTTAAATCATCTTTGCTTATGATATTGATTAGTTCTTTACTCATTTTTAGCTCCTAAATCATCAACCAAATCGCTTAATATTTTCTCAACTACTTTTATCGCTTCAAAATCTTCATTGTGTAAGCCTATATTTAAGTATTCTATGCTTTTGTTTAATACCTTAAGAGTGTTGATATTTTTATCATCGCTAGGTTTGAATAGCTCTAAAAACTCTTGTAATGAGATATGTTTATCAATGTATTTAAGATCAGTGAATATGTATTTATCATACTTAATATCACTAGATTTGATTTTTAAGTCAGCTTTTTCTATCACATAATCAGCCGTTTCGCTAAACTCATATTCTAAATCTTCATGACAATAAACTAAATTCTTAAAGTATCTAGCTCTTAGGTTCAAATCTTTGTCTATAAAATAAATTCTATTATCATAGCAATCATATTTGTCTATGAATTTTGCCACGCTAAAATTCTCATCTATTTTTATAACTTCATTAAGGACTGTGCCTTCATTGTAAGCCTTTTCGTTTAGTTTTGCAAAACCATTAAAATCAAGTTTTAATTGCTTTGCAATTTCAAGCATTGGCACAATACTAGAAAATCCACCATTCCAGTGATTATAAAAAAGCTCAATTTCTTTCTTTTCTATATCAATTTTAGCAACATAACATCTGTTTCCCATGTTTTCTCCTTTTTCCTGATTCAAATTCTTAATAAAATTACAAGAATATTAATATCTTATTCTTAAAATAAGCATAAAAATATCAATATTATTAATAAAATTGTATTTTTTAATAATTAATTAAGATTTAATCATTAAGATTTTATGAATAAAATAATTTTATTAATAAGGATTATGAATGTTAAAAGCTGATTTTGAAAAATATTTATCTAAGTTCTACAAAGACAAAAGAACTATAAAAAATAAAATGCGCTGTATTCATAGGCTGCGTTGGCACGAAATACAAAAGATCAATAAAGACACAAAAATACCTTTTGATTTTCTAAAAAACAAAGACAGGCTGGAGCTTTATTTTTTACAAAAGAAAGCAGAGGCGGAAGATGATACTAGGCACATTTAATACAAACGAGCTTTTGAAAGCTCAAAAAAAGCGGACTATGTTTATGGCTAATTTGCGTGCGAAATTGCAAGGCGAGTTTTCTTTAGATGAGCTAAAGAAAACAATTCTAAAGCTTGATAAGGATTTAAGATACAACCTTGATAGCTTCATAGAAGAGCTAAAAGCAAATGAGCTAACAGAGATAAGCACACTTTTTAGTGATACCAAATATTATCAATTTAGAAAGGAGAGAAGATGACTTTTTGCGTAGCTGATAGTAAAATTGATGAATTAGTAAAAGTCAATAAGACCCAAAAACAATTATTGTATTTTTTACTAAAAAGCAAAACTAAGTTTAATTTAGACAAATGTATAAAAGCCTTGCAGATTTCTTCAAGGACATTTTATAGAAATGTTGAAGTTTTATTAAATAAAAATCTAATAATAAAAAAGGCTAATGATGATAAATTATATCATAATGAAAGCAATGTCGTTTATCAATTAGAACCTAATTTTGAAAATGATTTAAAGGGACTTTTTGGCACAAAGCAAGTGACAAAATGTCACAAGCAAACTGACAAAATGGCACACAACGACTGCCAAAATGTCACAAGCTCTACCTATATATATAAGAGTAAGAGTAGAGTAAGAGATGAATTTATAAAACCCCAAACCCCTTACAAAGGGGCTAGTGTTGTTTGTGATGAAACTTCTCAAACAAAAACTAAAAGACAAAGTGAAAATAAATCTCAATTAAAACTTAAAGCACAAAGAATAGCAACCGAGCTAAATAATACTAGCGATGAGTTTATTTCTAAACTAGATGAGTTTTTAAACAATCGTAACAAAAAGCACAAAATCACAGATGCTTACATAAGCGATTTAATAAACGAGTTAAAACAAATACCAAGCCCACTTATTGCAATAAATAAATGCTTAGCAAAAGGGTGGATAACTTGCGAGAGCCATTATTTTAAGAGCAACGCTCAAATTGGTTTAAATCACAATTACGCACTACATCCAAACTTGCAAAGACAAGTAGAGAATAATGAGCTTACAGGACTAGAAGCACAGCAAAAACAAAATTTAGCACTAGCACTAGCAAGAATTAAAGACAAAGAAGAAGGCACAAATTACTATGAACAAATGAAAAATCAACTAAGAAAGGATAATTATGAAAATAAAAATACTACAAAACTTATTCAATGCATTTAATGATGATTTTAAAAGATTTGATTTATATTATGATAAGCTAAAGGATTTAGATAATGATGAGTTAGCTTGTGTTGTAGATAAAGCTATTGTAACTTGTAGAACTTTACCTAGTATTGCAGAGATATTAGATTTACATTATGAAGAAAGTTTTAACACTGCTTTGAATACTCTTAAAAATGTAGCTAGTTTTTTTAACTTTAATTGCCAATGCGTTGCGTTTGAAGATGACACACTAGCTGAGTTAATTAGGCGTAAGGGATTAAAACATTTTGCATATTCTGATGCTGATTATTTTAGCAACTATTGGAATATTAAAAATCTTAAAGATGAATATATTCAAATAGCGAAGTCTAGTAATAAAAAAGTAATTAGACATATTGAAAACAAATGTTTTAATGCTATTTGTTTATTTTATGATAAAAAAGGAAATAAGCATATATTAAAGAACACCGAAGAACTACAATTATTTTTAAGAGATGATAAATCTAAACAAGAATATTTAGCAGAATGCAAGAGCAAAGAAAACTTAAAAAATATTCTAGTTAAGGTCATAGTATGAGTAGCTCAAAACCTGAATTAAAAAGACTTGAAGTTTTAGACAAATGGCAAAGCGTAGGAGCGATTAAAGACTTAGTTCATCAAGCACCGATTAAGATTATTGACACTTTAGAAACTAAATATTCTTTAGAACGCAATAGTAAAAATCACGCAAGAAAGCCACCATTAAAAAACACAAGAGTAGAGCGTATTTATACGCCTGATTTTGCTTATAAAATACCGAGCCTAAAGCTACTAGTATTTGAAGAGTTTAAGAGTGATTACACAAGAGTTAAGCTAAGAGAAGCGTATTCGCTAAGAAGACAATTATTAGAGCAAAAAATCAAGGCGTTCAATGAAGATAGTGAATTAACAAACTTTATTAAAGAAAGCTTTAGCGTTTTACACTCAACTTGTAAATATACAAATCTTAATGAGATTGAGAGCATATTGCTAAGAACTGCTAGAGAGCAAAGCAAGAAAGATTTTAAAGATTTCTTAAGCGATGAAGAAATAAGGCAAGGTTATAAAATCGTGTTTTTTGAAAATGAGTTTATATACTACAAATATGCGGAGCTAATAAATGATTACAAGCGTAAATTACGACTTAGAGAATACGAAGCATCTTTATTCGATACTTGCGAATAGTATTTTTACTAAGCCACACTTGGATTTGTTAGCGTGGAGTGAGAAATATCGTTTCTTAAGTGCGGAAGGAAGTGCTAGACCGGGTAGATTTAAAGCAGCTAGTTATCAGCGTGAGATACTAACTATAATTAGCGATAAAGAGCATAAACGAGTAGTATTAAACTTAGCTTCACAGCTTGGCAAGACTGAAATGTGCTTAAATACTTTAGCGTATCTAATAGCACATGATCCAACGCCGATTTTGTATATGTTACCTGATGAAGGAATGGCTGAAGACTTTAGTAAGCGTAGATTTGCACCATTAAAAAGGGACTGTAAAGAAGTTGTGAAGATTATGGGCGAGAACGCAAGTGATACGATACTAATTAAGAACTTCAAGGGCGGTTCTTTAAACTTCGTAGGCTCAAATAGTGTTAGTAAGCTTGCTTCTAAGCCTATCGGATTTTTAATCGTTGATGAAGTTGATAGATGCAGCAATACAGCAGAAGGCGATAGTGTAGCACTAGCAGAGAAAAGAACTATTACTTTTCCAAACGCAAAGATTTTATTAGTTAGCACGCCTACTTTACATGGCACTAGCAAGATACAAAACGAATACGATAAAAGCGACAAAAGACGCTTTTATGTGCCTTGTCCTAAATGTGAGTTTAAGCAAGTTTTGGAATGGGAGAATGTGGATTTAGATAAAGAATGCCTAGTTTGTATTAATTGTAAGCACGAGATAAGCGAAAGAGAACGCCTAGCGATAATTAAAAAAGGTTGGTGGATAAAAGAGTGTGAAAGCGATGTGGCAGGGTTTCATCTCTCATCGCTTTATAGTGAGTATGTGAGTTTAAAAAGCATTATAAAAGACTATAAAGATAAGTGCAAAAGCGAAGCAGGTTTGCAAGTATTTATAAATACCACACTAGCTAGGACCTACACACCAAAAGTAGAAAGCAAGATGAATGAAAGTGATTTAATCAAGCTTAAAAGAGATTATGACAATCTTAGCTTTTCAAGTGATGTGGCGTTTATCGTGGCTGGCGTGGATGTGCAAAAAGATAGGCTTGAAGTTAATTTCGCAGGAGCGAACAAAGACTTAAAAGATTTGCGAGTTTATAACATTACGCATAAGATTATCAAAGGTAATCCAAGAGAGTTAATGGTGTGGGACAAGTTACATGAATTAGTGCAAAATGGTGTTTTTATGAGTGAAGTTGGCGAGTATTTAAAATGTAGCCTATGTTTTGTAGATAGTGGCTATCTAACAGAAGAATTTTATAACTTCGTAGCTAGGCATAAGAGCTATTTTGCCACTAAAGGAGCAAATGAAACGAGTAATAATAAAAAGCTACTTGTAAATAAAGTAAAGGCGATTAAAAGTGGTGTAGGATTAATTGAAATCGGAACTTTTGCAGGCAAAAGCGAAGTGTTTGCGATGATAGAAAATAAGCGTGTAGTGTTTGCAAAAACTTATAGCGATGAGTATTTCAAGCAACTAACAGCCGAGAGCTTAAAAGTTGTAAAAAATAAATATGGAGATGAGAATTTAAGATTTACAAAAGACAGAGATAGAAATGAAGCATTAGATTTAAGTGTACTAAACCTAGCAGCTATAAAAACATTTTTAAGCAAAAAGAAAAGGAAGATTAAGCAATGAGTAAAAGAATTAAATATCCACACAAGATAGTTTTTAGAATTGACAACGATACACTAAGTGAACTTATAAAGTTAAGTGAGAAACAAAATAAAAAACATAGTCAAATTACTAGACAAGCATTAATTGCATATTTAAAAGCGTTCAAATGAAAACAAAAGACATAGCTAGTATTTTTGATGTTACTCAACAAACGATTTATAATTTTATAAATGAAAATAACATTAAACCCATAAGCAATGGAGAATACGATATTAGTCTAGTACAAATGTATTTTAAGCATTATAAAAATAAGCTAATTTTAGATAGCGATGACCCCAAAATAGCAAAAATAATCGCTGATACAGAAAAGGCAAAAGCTGAAACAGATTTAAAAAGATTAGATTATGAGATAAAACAAAAAGAATACATTAAAGCTTCAGTAGTTGAAAATGTATTAAGTGATGCATACAAAGCACTTACAAAAAAAGTTTATGATTTAGATAAAGAAGTACATAAATATTCAAGCTTACAAGAAGCTTGTGAAATACTACTAAATGATTTAAAACTTGAGCTGTTAGAAAAATATAAAGAGTTAGATAGCAATTGTGAGCTAGATATTTCTTAGGTTCTTCTTGTAATTTTTCAAGAGTTGGGGGTTCGCATCCGCAGTTTTCCGATTTGTGAAAGTTTTTAAAATCCATTTTGATTTAATTAAATGAAAAATAAATAAGATTTTGCAGTTTTTTATTTGTCATACTTTTAGAAACCTTTTATTTTTTAAACTCACGCTATGAATAAAGAGCGTATAAGAGAAAGAATTAGATTAATTGACATTGCCATTGATGAAGTTTTGCAAAGCGAGAGCCTTGCAGACCCTATCACTTCATATACAATCGATAGCGTTGTAATTAGCAAAAAATCAAGTGCAGAGCTAGTGCTTGAGCTTGAAAGATTAAAAAGCACTTATGCGAACTCTTTAAAAGTTAAAGAGATGAGGTTTATTTTTGCATGAAGTTATTTAATTTTTTTTATAAGCAACGCAAAGCAAAAGCAAACCTAAGCAAATCAATCTACACTAATCCTATTAAGCAAAACACATTTTCAAGGCTTAATATCCCACGCCCAACAGATACATATTTTGAGTGTATACGAATACAAGCAAGAAATTTAGAAAATGATTTTCCACTCATTCAAGGCTACTTAAATACAATGGTCGCTCAAATCCTTGGCGATGAAGGTCTAGTATTAGATGTAGCCACGCCAAATACAAAGCTAAACAAAGCTATTCAGAACAAGTGGTTTAAATACGAGCTTGATATTGATTTTGAAGATATAGAAGAGCAAATATTACGCAACCTAATTCGTGATGGCGAAGTCTTTATATATTGCGAGATTGTAAAAAATAAGCTTCATATTAAGTTACTTGATAGTGCGAACTTTTTAGCAGCCAACACGAATTATAAAGATTTATTTTATAGCATAAAATACAAAGATGAAAGCTGTGAAGAGATAAAATCATTTATCTACACAGATCCAATAACTCGCAAAGCAATTGAAATCAACTCAAACAATATTATCTATGTGAAAAATGATAAAGCTACTTTTTCACATCGTGGGATAAGTGAATTTGTATCAGTGATTTTGAATGTTACACAATGTGCTGACTTAAAAGAAGCAGAGCTGGATAGAGCACAATTGCAAAGTAAGCTCACAGGCTTTTTAAAAGAAAAAGATAATCCATTAGCCGACACGCTAGGCGATGATGAAGAGATACAATTAATTAAAGAAGTTGATAGTGGAAAAATGCAGTTTATCCCATCAAATGTAGATGTTGAAATGATAAAAGAATATAACCCAGTATCACTCCAGCAATTCTTATTAAGTGCAAATCAAGAAACAGCAAAAGCTTTAAAAGTTGATTATGCCACATACACAGGAGATATGAGCCAAGTTAATTTCTCGAGCATTCGCCAAGGTGCATTAATAAATATAAGAAATTACAAAAGACTACAAAAAAAGTTAGCTAGAAAAATACACTCAGTAATTTTTACAAAATGGCTAGAGATTGAGTATTTAAACGAACAAATAAGCTTAAAAGACTACGAATTAATAAAAGCTAATTTTAGCTTCAAAGGGCAAGGATACGAAAGCATAGATCCAACCAAGGATGCACAGGCAAATGATATTCAATTAAAGAACGGCACAAAAACTTATAGCGAAATCTTGCGTGAAAAAGGCAAGGAACTCGACACGCATTTAAGCGAAATGCAAAAAGAACAAGATTTGATAAAGCTGATTAAGGAAAGAGACCTAGACAAAAATACACAAAATAATACACAAAATTTTACACAAAATAATACAGAGAAAGGAGAAGAAGAGTGAAAGATTTCAAGCTAAGTGCAAAAGCACTAAGCCACGATGATGAAAAACTAGAGATTTGTTTTATGGCTTTAAGCAAAGACAACAAGCACGAGCGAACCGAGTTTTTTAGCGATGAAAAATATTTTTTATCAATAGATATTAGTTCGGCTAAGTTTAATGCAACTACGCTTTATCTAGACCACGAGCCATCATTTGGGAATGCTATCGGCAAGATAACGCAGACTAAGCACGAACAAGACGGCATTAAATGTAAAGTTCAGTTCTTTAAAGAAGTAGAACAAAGCTATCAGGCATATTTAAAGTTTAAAAATGGACTTAGCGATAGTGTAAGCGTTGGTGCTAGAGCTGATGATTATGAAGTAATTACAGAAGTAAGTAACGGCGTTGAGTTAGAGCATATCATTTTAAAAAATGCCGAAATCTATGAATTATCAGCCGTGTGGCTAGGAGCTGACCCAAATGCAAAAAAAAATTAATCAATTTCAAAAGGAGACAAAAATGGCAAAGAAGTTTAACGATGAAGACATCAAAAAAGATGATGAGCTAGAAAAGGACAAAGAAGAGTTAGAACAAGATGAAGATAAAGAGCTAGAAGATGAAGAAGACAAAAAAGAGCTTAAATCAAAAAATCTTAGTGCAAGATTAGCAGAGCAGCAAGAAATCGCAAAAGCTGGAGCGTTGTTTGGCAAAAGTGAGTTAGCGAGCGAATTTATTGCTAAAGGCAAAAGTCTTGCAGAGTTTAAAGATGAGCTTTTGTTAAGCCAACAAAGAGAAATTAAAACATTTAGCACGAAAGGGGCAAGAAATTGTATGAGTGATAGTAATTTTTCATTAGCACAAGCATTAAAGCTACAAGCTGGAGTGATTAAGAGTAGTGATTTAAGATTTAATCTAAGCGAATATCAAAAAACAAATACAATGTTAGAATTGCCAAAGTCATTCGGTCATCAGTTTGCAAACCCATTTAATGGCTATTTAAACGACAATTTAAAAGGTGCAACGCACGATGAGTTTAGAGCTGATTTATTGGTAGAACAAATGAGAATAGAAAGCGATATTTTAAATAAATGTCGTATGTTTGCAGGTCTTACAAATGAAATCGTAATCCCAAAAGATTTATCAACGCTAACAGCTGAAAAAGTTGTTTACGGAACAGAACAAGCAAGTCAAAATCTAGATTTTGATGTATTAAAAATAAGTCCTGTAACACTTAGAATTACAGTAAAACTTACTCATCAAATGCTATATATGAGCGATTTTGACCTTGAAAGCATTGTTTGGAGAGAGAGCGTAAGGGCATTTAAGGCTAAGTTTGAAAATATGGCTTTATACGAAGGTTATGGCGAAGTTGGGAAGTTCGCAGGGCTTTTTGCTACAAATGGCATAGCTAGAAACGATAATTACATGAAAGCTCCTACATTTGCTAAAACTCTTGATTTTGAAAACGCTTTAATAAGTGCTAATTATGACCCAAGCAATACAGAGTTTTACGCAAATAAAACAGATATAAATATCTTAAGAACTACAGAAAAATCAGCAAATACAGGCATTTATCTAATAGATAAAGACAACACCTTAGCAGGTAATAAAATCTCACATTGTCAAACGCTAAAAAAAGGAGATATGGTGTTTGGTGATTTTAGCAATTTAGCACTTGCAACATTTGGAAATCTAAGAATGTCAATGTTGCCACAACCTGCAGGACTTTATATCTTAGAAGCTTTCTATGATGTAGGAATGGGCGTGTTAAATGAAAAAGCGTTTTGTCTAGCACAAAATACAATTATTTAAGGAGATGAAAAATGAAAAAATATGAAGTATTAGTTAGCTTTTATTACGAGAAAAAGACCTATCCAGTAGGCGACAATATAGAGCTTAGCGAACAAGACGCTAAGCAGTTACTAAGGTCAAACTATATTAAAGAGCTTTATGAAACAACCAAACAAGCTAAAAAAGAAAGCAAAAAACAAACTGAGCCAAAGTCAAACGATGAACCAAAAGCAGATGAGCCTAGCGATTTAGGTGAAGAACAAAAGGTAGATGAGCCAAACGAAGAGCCAAAGCCTGAAGAACAAAAAGCAGATAAAAAAGGCAAGTAATGAAAATACATAAAACACTTGAGCGTGATTTGTCAAGACTATTTAAAAACGGCGTAGAAGTAGCCCACGAAAAGGGCAATTTTTACGCTAATTTTTCAAATAGATTATTAAATTACGATGAGCTAAGTGAAGTAAAAACTTCAATAATAGCTCTAAAAAGCTCAAGCGATAGAGTAAGCGTAGGCGATGAAATCACAATTAATCAAAGTGCATATGAAGTAATCAAAAAAGAGATATACGCCGAAGTTAATAATAGATTTTATCTAAGAGAAGCGATAAAGAAAGCGACATTATGAAGATTACAGAGCAATTTATAAGCGAAGAGCCACAAGCACCAGCTATAAAAATTAACGAAATAATGCTGAATTTAAAATCAGTTTTAGAAAAGCTGATTAAAAATACTTCACTATTCGCACTAAATATTAAAAGCAGTGATGAATTTCCATTGTGTGTAATCACAGACAAGAGCGATAGTATAAGTGCAAATGTAGGGCAATATTTTCACATAATAGACTTAGATATTAGTGTGTTTGATAGTTCTTATACTAAATGCAATGAACTTATATTTAATATCTTGCAAATGCTTAAAAATGCGGACTTAAAAGCGATGGTAAAAAGCATTAAAAGTATTGAACGAGAACATATAGAACTTGCAAATAAAGAAGCTTTTAAAATGTCTATTAAATGCGAGCTTAAATATAGCACGGAGCATTTTGCGATATGAAGGCTTATTTAGGAAAAATCGTAGAAGTAAACTACGAAAAAAGCTTGGTTAAAGTTGATTATCAAGGAACAATAAGCGATTTTATGCCTTACAAGCAAGTTGCAAACTCGTATGTGAAAATCTACACACCAGCTAGAGTCGGAGAGCAAGTAAGTATTATTGAGCTTGATGGTGGCTTTATGTATGCAATAGCTAGTTTTTTTAACGTGGATTATCCAGTAAACGGCGATGAATTTACGCACAAAATCACTTACGAAGATGGCACAGAGTTAAGTTATAACACTAAAAGCAATACATTAGAAATCAACGCAGTAAAAACGATAAATATAAGCTGTGCAGATTGCAATGTAAAAGCTTCAAATGTAGATGTAAATTGTTCTACTTTAAATGCAAGTGCAAATACTACAACAATAACAAGTCCAAACATTAGCCTTAACGGAAATACAAATATTGCTGGTGGAATTAGTACAAGTGGAGCAAAAGGCGATGCTGGAGCTTTCAAAATCAACGGCTCTTTAAACATAACAGGTTCAATTACTGCAGGTGGCACGATAAGCGATGGTAAAGGCGATTTAACAAATCATGTACATAGTTGTACTTGCGGTGCAACAGCAACAACAAGATAAAAAAAGGAGAAAAAATGTCAGTAGGAAGTTTTGGAACAACAGTTATTAAAAAGAATAAAGGCGTTCCTTTAGTTAAAATTGATAACGCAAGACCAACGGTGCTAATTTTAGCAAGTGAAAACACAGGAATTAATTATTATTTATATGATGATTTAATCAATTTGGAGCAAGATTTAGAGCAACTAAAGCTAAAAGATACGGAATATTTAAACGATTTAAAGGCTGCTAATTTTAGCTCACAAATAGCTATTATCACTTATCACGATGATACATTAAACACTACGCAAAATTGCTTAGATGCGATTGATAAGCTAAATGATTGCGAAAATGCCTTAAAAATTAGAGCGTTTTGGGTTTTATGTGATTTAGATAGTGATGATACTTATTTTAAACTTCATCAAAACGCAGTAAAAATGGGCTTTATTTTCTTTCATCAACTCAGCGAAAATACAGAAAGTGCGATTTTAACAAAGACTGAAAATTACCCAGTGCAACAAGCGATAATCTCTTATCAATTAGTAACAAGAATTGGTGGTGGTATTCGCCCATTGAAAGCCTTTTTACTAGCAAGATATAGCGAGTTATTAGCAAGTGAGCCTTATGCGTTTGGCAAATCACTTTCTAGCAAGTATCTTAAAGGTATCACGGCAATAAATACAATTGCGACTTATCTTGAAGGAGAAGACACTACAGCTGATAGATTAAGAGCAAACTATATCACGATGGTAGTAAGTGATGATGGTTTTAAGATTTGGGGTTGTGAATGCAAAATTCAAAAACTTGAAGATGATTTCGCAGATATTAGAACAGGTATTATCATCAATGAATATGCAAGAGAGATTAAAAAAATACTTAAAAAAGTAAATGATGAAGATTTAGAGCTATTTAGCACTGTTTTTGCAGGCATAACTGATTTTAACAATAGATTAATTGCAAATAAAGTTGTTGCCTATGGGAAAATCAGTATTGATTTAGCAAAAAACACAGAAACGAGCTTGGCTGGTTGTGAAATCAGTATAGATTTTGATATACAAGAACGCCCAGTCGCTAAGAAAATCTATGCGTATGTCAACCGTGTTACAGGGCATCTTGGCGTTATTATTGAAAATATACAAAAGGCTGCATCATGAAAAAGTTAATCGTTCATAGAGATTTAAGAACCCCACAAGCAACCCTTAGCGTGTGGGATTTAAGAGCAGAAAATAACGAGAGCTTGTTTGAGTGTTTTGGTTGTGAGCCACCAGGAGAGCCTATAAACGAACTAAATAATGATAAACCAATCTTGCCTGGCCTATATAATGCGAGTTATTATTATAGCCCTAGATTTAAGAGAATATTAGCAAGACTTTGGAGTGATAATCCTAAAAACTATTTATCATGGGATAAGGCAGTGGCAATTCACACAGGCAATACTGACGCAGATACTCAATCTTGTCTTTTACCTGGCAAGACAAGAAACAATATAGGCGTTTGGCAAAGTAAGATGGCTTTTGATGAGCTAAATACGCATTTGCCTAATCCAAAATGCTATCTTGATAAAAACAATAATACAAAACTAGATGAAAACAAAAAGCCACTAGTAGCTTTTTTGGTAGAAATTATTTAAAGGAGAATAAATGAGAATAGAACCACAAGCACTAACAGGTGCAAGTTTAACCTTAAATGGCATTAAATGTAAAGGTGCTTTAGTAGAAGCAGATTTGCCAGAGCATGAATTTATAACAAAAGAAGTAGCTGCTAGTATAGGCAAAAAAGAAATAGTTTTGCCAACCCTAAAGCCACAAAGCTTAAAAGTAGTTGTAAATGCAGTTGATAATGCTATGTTTAAATTAGCGTTTAATCCAAGTCTAAAAAGAACACTGATTGTACTTGAAAATAATATAAGTGATAACGACAAAAACACTAGTTATAAAATTGTGGCAAATGGCAAGATTAAAAAAATCACACCACCAAAAATCGCAATGGAAGAAGAGATTAAAGTAGAGATTGAGTTAAGTTGCTATGCATATACAGAGCTTATCAATTTAACTCCAGCATTTTTATATGATGTAGATAATGAGATATTAATGCCAGACGGCATTACAGATATTTACGCAGAAATTAGAAGTAATATTTAAGGAGATAATATGAATTTTAATAATTTTGATTTTAATACTTTATATAAAAGTGAGACTTATAAAAGGGGCGAGTTTGAAGTAACTTTAAAAGAGCTTTCAGTTCAACAAATGAGAGCAGTTGACATTGAAAGAAAAAAAGATGAGTATAAAGGCACGATTTTAGGAATTGAATATGCAACCGATGGACTTATTACAGAAGAGATTTTTTACAAGTTGCCAAACTCAATACAAATGGAATTATCACAAATATGGTTAAGGCTAAACCTACCAGCAGACGCACTAGAAAAAATCGCAAAAAACTTGCCAAGTCCTACTGTGTAATAAGTAGGACCTTCAACACTTCGCTAAAAGATTGTGAAAAAATGACTTTTAGCGAAATCAAGTTTTATATGAGTGAAGCTGTGAAAATCATTAAAAGGGGTGGTTAGTGGCACAAGAAAAAGTCTTAGAATTTGGAGTTGGCATCAACGCTTGGAGTAAAGCATTTGAGCGTATTAGCAAAGAAAGTGAAATATTAGGCACTAAATATAATAATTTAATTCTTGATGGTTACGAGCAATACAAAAAAGCCCAAGAAGAACTAGCAGACAAAATCTCAAAAGGTGCTGAGTTAAATATCAGTGAAGCTCAAAATAAAATAAAAGAATTAGGCGACAGCTTAAAATTAGCACTAAAGCAAAAGCTAGTAGTAGATACTAAAGAAGCCTTTGATAATATTGTAAGCAATGGAGCGAAAGCATTTGCGGGCTTTTATACTCTTAAAAATGCATTTGGAAAATATGTAAGTGCTGCTGCAAGTTTTGAAGAAGACATTAATAGTGTCAAAAACCCACTTTCACTAAGCCAAGAACAGACAAAAGCCTATGAAAACGCTATTAAAAATCTAGCAAGAACCACCCCAACAGCCACAAGCGAATTAATAGCAATTAGTCAGGTACTCGTTCAAAACGGAGTAAATGCTAGTAATCTAAACGAAATAACAGCACTAGCTAATAAGGTTGCAATCAGTTTTAGATTAGATAGCATAAAAGCAGCAGAGCTTACAGGAAAGCTTAGTCAAATGGGGCTAAAAGCTGATGAGATAAATCTACTTGCAGGTCAAATTCATAATCTTGGCGAGAGCTTACAAACCAATCCACAAGCGATATTAAACGCAGTGGGTAAATTAGGCGAGAGCGGTAAGCAAATCGGATTTAGTTTAAAACAAACCGCCGCACTTAGCGGGGCGTTAAATAGTTTAGGAGTTGGAGCAAACGAGAGCGAAAAAGCAATAGAAAAGCTTTATGAAAGCTTTGCAAAAGGCGATAATAATGCACTTTTACAAATGGGAATATACCCAGCTGATTTTGCTAATGCACTTAAGCAAAATGTAGATGTTGCGCTTCAAGCATTTATGAAAATGATAAATAAGTATGACAGCCATACGCAAAAGCAACTTTTAACAGGTCTTGTAGGTGCTAAAGAAAGCACGGCTTTGCTAAAACTAGCTCAAAATATGGATATTTATACTGAAGCTAAAAAGAAAATGAACGATATAAATGCTAATAGTAAGCTTGATGGTGAAGTTGGAGCAGCACAACAAGGCTTTAATAATCAGCTTAAAATCTTTAATAATAGTGTTACGGATTTATGGCAAAACATAGGAAACGCACTTTTGCCAACTATTAGCACTCTTTTAGACTATCTTACAAAGAGCATTCATTTAGTAAGTGATTTTACAGCAAATCATCAAACGTTAACACAAATCGTGGTAGGCGGTGTAAGTGCATTAGTCGCTTACAAGAGTGCATTGTTTGCAATTGAGAGTGGAAAAAGTGTTTTTAAATTAATAGGTTTGCCTATAACGGCACTAAATGAGCATGTAAAATTAGCAACGCTTTTAAATCGTTCTTATAATGCGAGTTTTAATCCTAGTATTTTTACTAAAATGAAAAATGCTTTATTTACATATACTGTTGCAGTTGAAAGTAGCACGATAAAGCAAAGAAGAGCTATAAATAATTTGTTTTTTGATATTCCAAAAATTGCAAAAAATAGTTTAAGCAAGATAAATCCAATGTCACTAATAAAATCAAGTAATAAAGCTCTTAAAACTTATGCTAGTCATTTATTACTTTATTCAAAAGCACAAAGTCTAGCATTCGCAAATATTACAAAAAGTGCAACGTTAAATCTAGTAAGTATGCCGAGTAGACTTTTTAAAGCAGTTACTAGCTTTAATCCACTAGCCTTTATAAAAAGCTCATTTTTAACAATTCCAAAGCTGATAGCAAGTGTGAGCAGTGGAGCAATTAATGTGATTTTAGGAGTTTTTAATGTCTTAAGAGTTGCATGTCTAACAAACCCTATCGGACTTGTAATAAGTGCTATTGCTGGAATTGGTTTTGCAGTGTGGAAAAATTGGGATATTATAAAATCATTTTTTAGCGGAGTTTATGATGGCTTTTCTAGTGCATTTGCTCCGATTACCGAGAGTTTAGCACCTACATTTAACGCAATAGGCATAGGTGTAGATTGGGTGTGGGATAAGACAAAAGGATTTTTTAGTTTTTTTACTACACAAATAGAGCATTCAAGCGAACAATTAGAGAGTGCGAAAAGTGTAGGTGAGCGTTTCGGGCAAGGACTAGCTAAAGTATTTGAGATAATTCCAATGGCTATTAAAGGTGCTATTGACATAATTAAAGAGCTTATTGATTGGATACATAAAGCTTATGATTATACAGTAGGACTAATTGATAAAGCGAGTGAAATCACAGGAAGTATCGGCGATAGTATAAGCGACGCGTGGGATAGCACCAAAAAGGCTTTTAGCACTGGTTTTGGCTTGTGGGGAGATGATGAGCAAAAAGTCATCAAAAATACACAAGTAAATGAGCTAATAAAACTAAACGCAGAATATGATAAAGCTAAACAAGAGCAAGTGATAAACAATCAAAATAAGCAAAAAAGCATAACTGATAATAAACAAGTAAATATTTATGTAGATAATCAACAATCAGCACAAGAAATAGCAGCAATAGTTCAAACACAAAATTATAGCTTTGCTGATTTTTAGGAGTAAAAATGGTAATTATGATTGATGATATAGAGCTTTATATTAAAGATGGAATTGATGGTATAAAGCGAACTCTAACGCCTAAGATAAATAAAGTTGAAGGTATTGCTAATACATTTTATCAATGTGTTGGTGGATATACTGAAGAAATAAGCTTTAATGCTTATTTGGTAGAAGATAGGCTAGATATTTTAGATAAACTTGATGAGATTGTAAAAACTAAAAAGATTGTGGATTTTATGTGTTTTGATGATTTTTTAGATTGCAAGATACTCATCACTAGCAAAACAGACAGCCCTGAGCTTTTTACTCGTGGGGCAGAGCCAAAAAGCAGTATATATCACGCAAAAAGCGTAACAATTACAGGCTATTTAATAAATAAGGATAGCGAATGATTAACAGGAATTAAAAATATAAAAGACATAGAAAAACAAGCCAACAAAGAGATAAAGAATGCACTAAATAGAACTATTACAAAAGTAAGAAAAGACACCATAAACAATATGGTAAAGAAAACAGGTATAGACAAAAAGATTTTAAACAAATCAAGCGTTATGAAAATATACAGAGCAAAACCAAACGAGCTAAAGATAAAAATTAGTGCGACAGCAAGAGCTAAAATTGGTATTGATGACTTGAAAGGTAATAAAACAGAATATATTGACAAAAAGCTAGGAGTAAAGAAGATTGATATTAATGAAAAACTAGGAGTTAAAGTTGTTACAATTGATAGAAAAGGCGTATTACCATTTGACCCAATTGCGATTAAAAAAGCTCCTGATTTTTTTGGTAGGACAAAAAAAAGGCAAAGATGAATACCTAAAAAAATCAAAGAAAACTATAAAAGAATTGTTAGAAGAAGAAGTAACCACAGAGATAGCAGATGAAATATTTGCTGAAGAGTTAAAAAAGAAATAGAATTTAAATTCGGAAATTAATTTTCCGAATTTTTGTTTTTATCGTTAGATATAATGTTTTCATCGATCCCTAAATACATTGTCGCTAGTGAAATACACATTACAATACTAAAAATCAAAATCCCTATTTCAATACTTTTAGTTACCGATGCGATAATACATAAAATGCCAAAAAACATATTAATTGAAAATAGCAAATCTTTTAATTTTAATAAGCTTTGTCTTGAGTTACTAACTTGAGAAATAAAAACATAGCTGAGCGCTAGCATTAATCCATCATAATATTGAAAAGAGGTCATTTCTTTATCATAATAATGTAAAACCATAAAAATTGCCATCGGTAAGTAGCTTAATAGTGCTTTTGGTAAAAATGCATATATAAACTTATTACGATGTTTTACCCAATTAATCTTATTGGTTTTTAGTAATGTAGAATTATTTAAATACTCACTAGCAGCTTCATTTATATCATTCTTAGTATTAAAAATATCAATCGAATTATCTGCCATACATAAGCCTAGTTGCTACAAAGTTATATCTAAAACTTGCAAAATCATAAGACACATTTGACGTACTAGCAAGAGATGCAATATCAAATCCCCCACGAATATGTTCTGCCACTTTATCAAAAGGTAATAGTAGTTCTGCTGCAAAAGCATTAGCTTCTTGTTCCTCTATCGCCTCTTGTGTTCCAAATTCCGGAGTATTTTTTCTATATCGTATTTTATCTCTAGAATGTAAAAGCCAATGTCCTATTTCATGTGCTATTGAAAAAAACATTCTTTGTGGATACAGCATTCTTTTTATGTAGATTGTCTTATTAATTGGATCCAATAATGCTTCATCTTCCATATCGTTATTAAAAGCAATATTAAGTCCTAAATCATTTAAAATCGCTACAAAATCAACTGGATTTCGTTGTTGATAAATCGGATTACTTATCAATAACTCATTAGCAACTCTTGTAGCTTTATTGAAATCTGCCACCATACTCATATCCTTAAGTCTCTCCTTTTGTGTTATATTAGCATTTTTTTATAAAAAAATGTAATAAAAGATATATTACTAGCTGTCATAAGCTATTAAATTATGTTTTTTACCAATATAAATAAAAATATTTTCATTAAACATAGAAACTAATTTTTTAGTCCTTAGAATTTTTGTAAAATATCGGCAAAATGGGATAGTTTGGTTCTCAGTGGTTTGTTTATGTATTTATATATAATTTTACTTATTTTTTATATTGATTTTATATTTTTTAAAACCCTTGTAAAATAGTAATTTTTAGTGTTGCACAGGTGCAATCTTTGTTAGTCAGTGTCCTTTATTTAGTCCTTAGCATATTTAAAGCCCTTATTTTATAGATA
>NZ_JACGAY010000026.1:0-26914 GCF_020137705.1 Campylobacter sp. RM9333 | reverse complement strand
TAGGATAACTTTAATCCTTTTTAATTTTTATGATTATAATTCATATTTAAGTAAATGTAAATTACTTACGAATTTGTAAGTATAAGGAGTTTTTATGCAAATAAATATGAATAATGTAACCTGTCCTTTGCAAGTAGCTGCAAATATGATAAATGGAAAATGGAAAAGCATAATCATTTTTCAATTAAGTTTAGGTAATTCTTCTTTATCAAAATTACAAAAAGATATAATTGGAATTAGTCAAAAAATGCTTCTTGAACACTTAAATCAATTAAGAGAAAATGGCTTAGTAGATAAAATAACTTATGATGGCTATCCGCTAAAAGTAGAATATTTTTTAACAAATCGTGGAAAGCAAATGTTAAAAGCAATTATTATTTTTCAAGAAATAGGCATTGAAGTTTTAAAAGAAAAGAAATTATTTAATGCTTTAAATGAAAAAAGCTTATCATACATACGAAAAAGTAAGTAATTTACAATTATTTTTAAAAAAGATAATATCTATCCTTTAATTTAAATTAAGGAGATTTTATGAATACAAAAGTTCAATTAATTAGAAGTGCTTGTGTAAAAATCACTATAAATAATGTGTGTTTTTTAATAGACCCTATGTTAGCACCAAAAGGCACTTATGAAGGTTTTGCAAATACTTATAATTCACATTTAAGAAATCCTTTAGTGGATTTGCCATTTAGTTTTGAAGAAGTTATAAATGATGTAAATGCTGTAATAATTACTCATAATCATTTAGACCATATAGATGAGTATACCTGTAAAAAATTAGATAAAAATATTAAAGTTTTCGTTCAAGATAATCAAGATTATAATTATTTTAAAGATTTAGGATTTAAAAATCTTGAGATTTTAAGCGATACTTTAGAATTTCAAGGAGTAAAACTAACAAAAACTAAAGCAAAACACGGAAGCGAAGAAATATATAAAAACGAAGAATTAGCAAGGCTTTTAGGTGATACTATGGGAGTTATTTTTAGTGCAAAAGATTGTAAAAGTGTTTATTTAATAGGAGATAGTGTTTTAACAAAAGATGTTGAAAATACTTTAAAACAAAATTATGATATTGTTATTGTAAATGCTGGAAATGCTATGGTTTTAGGATTTGATGATAGTATTATTATGAATGAAAACGATATTAAAAATATTGCTAAAATATCAACTAGCAAGATAATAGCCGTTCATTTAGAAGCTATTAATCATTGTATTTTAACTAGAAAAGCTTTAAAAGAATTTGTAAATAAGAATAATTTAAGCGATAGAGTTTTAATCCCAGATGATGGGGAAAGCTACATTTTTTAAAGGAGATAAAATGAAAAAATATGAGATTTTTAATGTAAATTGCAATCATTGTGTAAATAAGATAAAAAATGCTTTAGAAGAAGATTTTGGGGCAATTAATTTTAGTGATGATTTAAAATATATTTTTATAAATGCGAATAAAGAAGAATTTGAAGATGAGCTTTTAGAATTAGGATTTAGATTAGGTAAATTAGTATGAAAAATATAAGGCTTTTTATTAATGGAATGCATTGTGTAAATTGTGCTAATTCAATCAAACAAGAAGCCTTAAAATTAGGCGTAATAGATGCAAGGGTTGATTTTATCAATAAATTTGGAGAATTTAGTGTAAATGATGATTTTGATAGTGAAAAGCTAATTTTTGCTATCAAAAAACTAGGCTTTGAAGTAAGCTTAGAAAAAATAAATGCAAAAAAAACTTACGAAGGCATTAGGCTAATTTTTTTAGCGATTTTTAGTGTTTTAACTTTTATTGATTTTAGCTTTTTATTCTCTTGTGTTTTTGCAAGTTTGGCTATTTTACTTTCGCTTGATTTTTATAAAAGAGTAATATTTCATAAAAGCTATGGAATGGATTTACTTGTAGTGCTTGGAATTAGCATTAATTATTTTTATTCATTTTTTAGTATTCATCATCATTTCTTTTTTGAAAGCACTTTTGTCTGCTTTGTGATTAGGCTTGGAAAATTTATTGAAAATAAAGCAAAAGCTAAAGCAAATTCTTTAATCACACCAAGCAAAATCCCTACAATAACCCTAGCAAACAATAAAATAATAAAAGCAAATCAAATAAATAAAGATGATGAGCTACTTATTAAAAACGGCGAAGAAATCTTAGTAGATGGAATATGTCTAAATGAAGCCTTAATTGATGAGAGCGTTATTAGTGGAGAAAGCTTTAGTCTAAGCAAAAAAATAGGAGAATTAGTCTATGCAGGTAGCATTAATAAGGGCGAATTATTAAAGATAAAAGCAACTAGCACTTATTATGAAAGCTCACTTGAAAAGCTTAAAGATGAAGCAATGAAAGCTAATAATAAGGATTTAAAAGCCTTTAAATTAGTTGATAAGATTAGCAAATATTTTGTATTAATAATTTGTATAATTGCTAGCATTACAGGACTTGCTTGGTATTTTATAGATTCTTCTAAAGTGTTTTTTTATGTTAGTAGTGTGTTGTTAATCTCGTGTCCATGTGCCTTAGGACTTGCAATTCCTATGGTAATAGTAATTTGCATTAATTTATGCTTTAAAGAAGGAATAATTTTAAAAAATCCAGAGCTAATTAACTCAATACAAGATATAGAATGCTTTGTTTTTGATAAAACAGGCACACTTACAAATTCCGTGCAAAAAATATCACACGATTTAAGTGAAGCTGATTTTAGGCTAATTGCAAGTATTGAAAATACTCAAAATCACCCAATAGCTAAGAGTATTACGAATAATTTTACTGATTTTTTAGATTTAAATGGAACTTGTGCTTTAAAGGATAATTCTTTAATTTATACTGATGAGAATTTAAAAGTAGAAATAAAACCTTGCGAAAATGAGTTTTTATGCTATAAAAATGATTTATATTTAGGCAAAATTACTTTAGAAAACGAAATTAACGAAAATGCAAAAGAATTAATTAGCTTTTTAAAATCACTCAATAAAAGAATAATAATAATTAGCGGAGATAGTAAAGAAAGAGTAGAAAATCTAGCAAACAAACTAGAAATTAGCGAATATTATTTTAGAGTTACACCTGAAAATAAAGCTGCGATAATAAAGAATTTAAACGCAAAAAGCGTATTTATTGGGGATGGGGCTAATGATATTAAGGCATTAAGAACGGCTAATTTTGGTATATCATTTAGCAACGCAAATGCAATTGCTAAAAATAAAGCCGATGCGATATTGCTAAAAAATGATTTGATTAAAATCATAAAACTTTTTGAGATTTTTGATAAAGCTTATAGTAAGATTAAGCAAAATTTATTCATATCGTTTTTTTATAATTTCATAGGAATTGCTCTAGCTTGTGGGGTTTTTAGCGAGATTAATTTGCATTTAAATCCTGCACTTTGTGCTATGCTTATGAGTATTTCATCGCTTGTTGTGGTGTTTAATTCTTTGCTTTTGTTTAGAAAAAATAATTTATCTAGTTAGTAGTAACTAGATAAATACTAAATACTAAAATTTTTAAAATTCTGCCTTAAGGCTTCCGAGCTTAAAAACGCAACGCTTTGAGCTAGATTAAGCGACCTGCCATAGCTTTTCATAGGTATTAAAAAGGTATTTTCATTACTTAAAATCTCTTTAATTTCAGGCTGTGGCAAACCAAAACTCTCACTTCCAAACACTATGAAATCTCCTTCATTAAAACTAGCGTTAAAATAAGGATTTTTTGATTTTGTGCTAGCGAATTTCATTTTAGCAATATCATTATTAGCTAAAAAATCCTTTGCATTATCCCAAAAAATCGGCTCAAGTTTATCCCAATAATCAAGACCTGCGTGCATAATCTTTTTGTTTGAAAAATCCAAAAAATGAGGTCCAACAAGATGCAATTTAAAACCTAAGTTATAGCACATTCTACCTATTGTCCCTACATTTCCTGCAATTCTTGGCTCAACTAAAACTATATTAAACATTTTTCATATACTCCTTAATGGCTTTTTCTTCGCATATTAGTGCTTCTTCTTTTGAGCTAATATTCTCATATACGACTTTTATTTTGTCATTATAAATTCCTAATTCTTTAGCTCGTTTTACAATATCCTTATTTAGCCCAAGCCACTCTCTAAGCGGCATTTTAATAGCAATTTTACATAAATTATAGTCATTTAAATCATTAAAATTTGGCTCTTTTGTTAAAAAGAAAAGCATTTTTTTATAAGGCATAAATTGATAATACATATTAAAATAATCAATAAAATAAAAAAACATTAAAGCAAATCTTTTTTCCTTACAAACTAAATTCTTATTATCTTTAATCTTTTTTAAAACAGCAAAAAATTCATATTTGCTAACACTAAAACCGAAACATTTTTCAAATAAATTTAGCTTATATAAATAATAAAGCCCAATTTCAGGGTATTTTGCTTCAAATAATTTTATTAATTCATTATAAATTCTATCCTTGCTAAGGTTTGAAATATCAATTTTTTTTAGATACCTTAAATCCTTTTTCTTAGTCTTTAGCTTAAATCTAGCAATGAATTGAATAAATCTTAAAAGCCTTAGCGAATCTTCTTTAAATGTAGAATAATTCACTATTCTAATTAGCTTTTTTTTACAATCTTGAATGCCTTTATGTAAGTCTATTATTTCTTGTGTAAAAATATTAATCATTATTGTATTCATACGAAAATCTCTTCTAAGCGAGCCTTTGTATATGCTTTTTTCAACTTTTACACGAAAATCAGTATGTAAATCGCCTGTTTTTTTCTCTGTTCTTGCAAGTGCTAAATCATAATTTGCTTTTTTATATACAAAAAAACTTTTGCCTACACCTAAAGCGTTTAATTCTTTAGCAATCTGCTCCATTTTACTAGGACTTACATCATAAATCTCTATATCATAATCATTTGTATTATTGTATAGATAAATATCTCTAACACAACCACCCACAAAATAAGCTCTTTTTGTGTATTTTGATAAAATTGATTGTATTGTTAAAAAAGTCTCATCATCCCAAGGAAGCATTAATTTTTTAAACGCTCTTCAATACTTGCTAGTAAAAATTCAATAAAAGATATTGTTATTTCTAATCTTTTTTGTAAATCTTCTTCATTTTGCTTGGTGTTTAAGGCTTCAAAAAGAACTAAAATTCTTTCTTTAATTTTCAATAAATATTGCTTTTCATAAGTTGATAGCATAGCTGTGCTAGTAGTTTCTTTAGCTCTTTGAATATCTTCAATCTTAGCTATTATCTCTTCTTCGCTACTGATTTCATTTACTGCTTTTACTTCATTTATTTGCTCTTCTTCAGTTTTTTCATATTCTTTTTTAATCTCTTCTGCTGCTACTTGAGATAATCTATCAATCATTTGTGATAATTCTTCATTATTCATATATTTATTAGCCACCTTTTAAACTCATTATATTCTTGTTCGCTTTTAGCATTCATAAAAAAATCATACATTAATAAATTAAGCTCAAGTTTATGCACCTTAGCACCACTTAATCTATAAATACCTTCTTTAGCTGCTTGATTGTTTTTATCACGCTTTAAAATATTTTTATATATTTCAAGGGCTTCTTCTCTTAGCCCTTGTTCTTCATAAATCTTTGCTGCGGTAATTGTTTGCATTAGCAATACTTCGCTACTAATTCGCCCATTTCTTGGGTATTTAATTTAATTTTTGCATTAGCTAAATCAGCACATCCATAGCCTTCGCTTATTACTCTTTTTACTGCGTTTTCTATTTTTGATGCTGATACTTCATCGTTTAATGCAAATCTTAACATCATAGCAGCACTCAAAATTGTAGCAATTGGATTTGCTATGCCTTGACCAGCAATATCAGGAGCACTTCCGTGAATTGGTTCATAAAGTCCAACTTTTCCACCTATACTAGCACTTGCAAGTAGTCCGATTGAGCCAACTACCATACTAGCTTCATCACTTAAAATATCTCCAAATAAATTCTCTGTTAAAATCACATCAAATTGCTTTGGATTTTTAATAAGTTGCATAGCAGCATTATCTACATACATATAGCTTAATTCAACTTCAGGATAATTTACAGCCAACTCATCGCAAACTTCTCTCCATAAAGCTGAAGTTTCAAGCACATTAGCCTTATCTACCATACATAATTTTTTGCGGCGTTTCATTGCACTTTCAAAACCAATTTTTGCAATTCTAATTATCTCATCACGAGTATAGACCATTGTATTATAAGCTCTATCTTCTAGCTTTTCTCTAGGTTGTCCAAAATAAATTCCACCCGTTAATTCTCTTACTACAAGTAAATCAACGCCTTTTACAACACTAGCTTTAATAGTGCTAAGCTCTTCAAGTCCATCATATACAAAAGCAGGACGAAGATTTGCAAATACTCCTAAAGCTTTTCTAAGTGCTAATAATCCACTCTCAGGCCTTAAATGGCGTTCTAGCTTATCCCATTTTTCTCCACCAATTGCACCAAATAAAACTGCATTAGAATTTAATGCTACATCAATAGTTTCTTGTGGTAAAGGAACTCCAACCTCATCAATCGCAGCCCCACCCATTAAACATTCAGTATATTCTAAATCAGGGCGAACTACTTTTAAAACTCTTATAGCTTCATTAATTATTTCAGGGCCTATTCCATCGCCTTTAATTACACAAATTTTATTCATTTTGCAACCTTACTAGCGTATTCAATCAAACCACCCGCATTTAATAATTCTTGCATAAATACAGGGATTGGATTTATTTTATAGCTTTCGTTTTTTGTGATATTTTTAATAATTCCATTTGTAATATCTATATCTAATTCATCATTTTCTGCAATTTTATCAGTATCGTTACACTCTAATATTAAAAGTCCAGTATTGTATGCGTTTCTATAAAAAATTCTCGCATAAGTTTTTGCGATTACACATTTAATATTTGCAGCTTTAATAGCAATTGGTGCGTGCTCACGACTAGAACCACAGCCAAAATTCTCTCCTGCAACTATGCAATCATTTTCTTTAATTTCTTTAAAAAATCCAGGCCTAGCATCTTCCATAACATAACTAGCCAATACTTTTTCATCACTTGTATTTAAATATCTTGCGGCTATGATTAAATCTGTATCTATATTATCGCCAAACTTAAAAACTCTCATTAAAGCTCCTTTAAAAATTATAATTAATACCCAACATAAACTTATTAGCAAAATAATCTTTAGCATAATTTAACTTATAATTTATCCCAAGATTAAGCCTATCGTTAAAAGAATAACCTAAACCTAAATTAATATTAGTTAATAGTTTTTTTGAAAAACCATTACTAATATCAATGCTATTTTGATAGCTTATATTTTTTGCCTTTAATAAATAATGTTTGTAAAAATTATATTCTAAATCAACACTAGCTAACAAGTTTAAATAATTTAAATTTTTCTTATACTCAAGTCCTATATTTGAATAAGTAAAAAACTTTTTAAAGTTATTAACACTTACGCTAAAATCATTGCCTAATTCATTAAAAGAATTTTGTTTATAAAAAATACCATTTAAAGCGACAAAAGGATAAAAATCATTCAATTTATAAGCAAATTTTAAAGTATATGCTAAAGAATTATCATAAAATTTCGCATAATTGCCAAATCTTTCTGTCTTATTTAAAGTATTAATATAACTTAATTTATTATTGATATAAAAATCATCTAAATTAAAATTCGCATTAGCAATTAAGCCAAGAGTTCTTGCATTGTTTTTAAAATCATCATTATAAATATTTGAATTATTATAAACAAAACCTAAAGCGAATTTAAAATCATCTTTTATTAAAGCATTGCTAATTAAAGTCTCATTTGAGCTTTCTTTTAAAGAATTAATTTTATTATATTTATAGCTTTGTTCTATATTAAAATCATCTTTTAAATCATTTGCTTGAATACTTTTAACCTTTGCAATATTCATTAAACTATTATCGTATAAATCATTAGCAAAAAGCTTATTTGTATTTTTTGCTAATTCGTCTTGGGTAGTGTTTAAAATACTAGCATAAAACAAATCAGCTCTTCTTAAATTGTATTCAGCTTCGCTTAAATGCCCATCTAAATTAATATTATTATAAGCTAAATCATCGCTTGTTTTATCTCTTTTGCCAACTTCGTATTCTAAATAATTATCAAGTTGATTAAACAATAATTGATAATTTTTGCTTGCAAAATCATTTAAATTATTAATTTTATTTAAATCAATTCTTTTAACCATAACGCTTACTTTATTATTAGTATAAGTTGGCTCATTAATTTCTAAAAAAGTTACTAATGATTGCACCGATTTAAATCTATTTTCAATGCTTTTTGCCGTTAGAATATCTACATTTTGACCTTGAGTTATATTCGCACCTGATTTAACACCTACTAAATTAAATTCCCCGTCTAATTTAGCATTACCTAAAACTCTAAAACTCTCGCCTAAATTAGAATAAATCTTGCTATTTGCACCTAATTCAAGGCTACCTAAAGTTAAACCTTCGTTTATTAAAACACTATTATTTGTAATACCACTTGCAGTTGTATTGCTTACTCTTAAAACACCATTTGTATTTGTAAAATGTGCTTGATTTTTCTTGCCAGTTAGCCACAATGTGCCGTTTTTAATCTCGCTATTACCTTTAAAAGTATTATCCCCACTTAATACTAAAGTCCCAATTCCATCTTTAATAAGACCAAAATCACCTTTAATATTATTTGAAAATACATATAAATTATCTAAATCCACATTAGCATAAAAGTCTTTTCTAAACTCAGCAACCCCATTCATAGCACGAGTGGGATTTAAAATCCCTACCCCAAAACGAGCCTTAATATCATCAGCATTATTTGTAGTGCTTGTAACCTTAAATGCGGTTGTAAATAAACTCTCTTTAATATTATCATTACTCATCCAAGGGTATTTTTCATAAATTAAAGCCGCCACACTAGCAGTTATTGGGGTGCTATAACTTGTGCCTTCAATTCCATTTATTTCAAAAGGAGCTGAAATACAATCATCCCAACCATTTTTCTTGCAAGTATTTCCGTGATGAAAAACTTCTTTAATTGCTCCATCATTATCTTGTATGTAAAAATGCTTTCCATATTCATCTGCTCTTGCAGCATTGGTTTTATATCCTAAAACAATTACCCAACCTTTTCTTAAAGGACTATCAAGTGGGATTGCGTGGGTTGTAAAAGACTTATTAATATTATCAGTAATATTACCTGCTGCATTAAAAACTAAAGCATTATTTTTCATAATTGCTGTATAAAATATGCCTGTATTTGGACTTGAATAATCTAAATTACTATATTCATAAGATTGATTAAAAAACCTAACTCCACTATTTGATAAAGCATCAATTGTAGCGGCTAAATTAATATTATCGCCCTTTTCATTGTCATTTATTGGATTTACTATATTTGCAAATTTAATCTCACTTGCAATTGTATTTGCAGTATTCATTACATTTTTGCCGTGTAAAATAGGGCTATTATTACTATCTTTTAAAATAGAATTTGAATAGTTTTTACTTATAAAATTATCATCATCTATCCTATTTGCCAATGAATTCCATTTAGTTTGATTTGTCTTTTTATAATCAAAATACTTATTTACTAAGACATTTTTTAAATCATCAGTCCCCGAATCATTTACCCCAATAATTATTCCTTTTCCTAAAAAGCCTTGATTCCAATTAGAACTAAATCCATAGCTAGTTTGATTGTTATTTGACCTTGAAACTTCTTTGTTTGAATAGTTTGATGGATTATTTGCACTCTGAAAAGTAGCTAAATTTGTATCATAAAGCTTAGCAAAAACACTAATAGTAGCAGTATCAGTTTTAGTGTTTAACTTAGTGGCTATATTGGTTTTTTTAGGTATATTAATTACAGGCAAATTAGAATAATCCGAAGTTATTTTGGCATTTTCAACTATGTTTTGAAAATTCTCATTAGTTGATACTTTAGCTGTAGGTTTATATGGTCTTGAAGTAGAAGTATTTTGTGAAGATTTTATATTAGGAGTTTGAGTATTAGCTTCGCCTCCACCACCACAAGCACTTAATAAAAATATAGAAGCAATTAATGATAGTTTAAAATTCATATAAAAATCCTAAATTAAATTTATTTGCAAAATAATTCTTAGAAAATGAATTGCTATAATCAAAATTAAAATTAACTTTATAATTTAAACGATAAGATAAATTAATGCCTAAATTAAATAAATATTGTTTATAAAAGCCATTTGATATTTTTAATTCATCAGAAAAATCATATTTAGCTAAAAAATAATAATCTTTATTGAAATTATATTCTAAATCAGCATAAGTTTTAAGATTTAGCTTTTTAAAAGCAAAATTAGAATTAATCCCTAAATTAGCATAATAAAAGTCTTTATTAAATTTATTAAACGACAAGTCTAACAAACCGCTATTTTCACTAAAACTATCTTGAAAATACTTCAAATAATTTAATCTAATATAAGGACTAATATTATTATTTAATCCTAATTCACTTGAGATTAAAAAGGCTTTATTTTTAAATTTTGAGCTTAAATCAAATCTATTTGCATTATTTTTAATATCAAAATACGAAATCAAATTCTTAGAATAATAATCATCTAAATCTATTTTATAACCTGCTAAAAAGCCTAAAATTCTTGAATTGTTTTTAAAATTATCATTATAAATCCTAGCGTCATTATAAACAAAAGCAAGACCTAAATTATCAAAATTATTAGCTATTTTATATTCACTTGAACTTTCTTTTAAATCACTAATTTTATTGTAATTATAACTTACTCCAAAATTATCAAAACTTATTTTATTTAGTGATTTTATCCTTGCGATATTTAAAATTGAGTTTGTATAAATATCTTCTGCAAATAACAATTTCGTAGTAGATGCTAATTCATCTTTTGTTGTATTTATTATCGCATTTGCAATCATATTGTATTTTAAAAACTCATTTTCACTTAAATTACCATTTAAATTCACTTCTTTATAATTTGCCTTATCCAATGGTAAATCAGGCTTTTTTGTTTCATAAAGTAATCTATCAAATTTTGAAAATAAACTTGTGTAATTTTTCTTAGCATAAGCATTTAATTCAGGTAAAGTATTTAAATCATCAATTTTATCTACCTTAATGCTTAAATTATTTTTATCATATATTGGTTCGCTTAATTTTAAAAATGTAGAATTTGGTTTTATATTTTTAAACTCACCTTCAATACTTCCTGCTGTTAAGATATTTTCTCTTTCTTTATTTAAAGTATAGCCGTATTTAACCCCAACTACATTTAAATCCCCATTAAGTATAGCTTTATTAATTACATTAAATTTTTCGCCTATATTTGTATAAACTACGCTTGTATTAGCTAAGTTTAGATTATTAACTTCCATTCCTTCATTAACTAAAATTCCATTATTAGTTAAATTTGCAGCACTAGCATTACTCATTCTTAATATAGAATTATTAGTGATACTAGCTTTATTTGAATTACTAAGCCACAAAACACCTTTTTTAATACTTATATCTCCTGTAAAAGTATTTTTTCCACTTAAAGCAAGAGTTCCAATCCCATCTTTAATAAGCCCTGCATTACCACTAATATCATTTGAGAATACATATAAATTATCTATATCCACATTAGCATTAAAATCATGCCTTAAACTTGCAACTCCATTCATTGCTTTTGCTGGATTTATAATGCCTTCTCCGAAATGAGCTTTAATATCATTTTCATTTGCTCCATAAACCTTATAAGCCGTTGTAAAAATACTCTCTTTAATATTATCATTGCTCATCCAGGGATATTTTTCATAAATTAAAGCACCAAGAGTTAAAATAGCTGGGGCACTAAAGCTAGTTCCTGGATTGCCGTTTATTACAAAAGGAGCTGCTATACAATCATCAATTCCGTATTTTTTGCAAGTATTTCCTGCAGAATATACATATTTTTTAACCCCATTATCCATAATATAATAAATATTTTTGTAATCTTTTTTTGGTTTTTCATCATAATAACCAAGTGCAATTATCCAACCTTTTCTAAGTGGGCTATTAATAGGTAAAGCATGAGCTGAAAAATCTCCTGTTGTTTCCTCATTTCCCGCTGAACTAACTACAAGAGCATTATTTTGCATAATCGCTGGATAAAATACCCCGATATTATCTTCACTAGTATTAATTGTTTTTGTTCTTGCAAATGAGCGGTTAAAAAACCTTACCCCGCTATTTGATAAATAATCAATTGTAGCAGCAAGATTTATATCATCTCCTGAACTTAACTTATTTCCATCTGCATCAAGTAAAGGTAAAGGCACATTAGCAAATCTTATATCCTTTGCTAAATGATTTGCTGTATTCATTACTAGCATTCCATGAGTTGCTTTTGCTTTTGTTTTTTCATTAATCAAAACAGAGCTTTTGTAAGTGTTAGCAGTAAAATTAGTATTTTTTAATCTATAATCTAGTGATTTCCAATGTGCTCTATCTACTTCCTTATATTCATAATGATTATTAAAAGCTAATTTGCTTAAATCACTTGTCCCTGTATCTAGGATAGCTAAGATTATTCCTGTTCCTAAAAAACCTTGATTCCAATTAGAGCTAAAGCCTATATTTGTAACATAGCTTGATGAAGAATTTTGCGGTGTGAATTTTAAATAACTACTATTGTATAAACTATCTTCTAAATTAAAATTAGCAGTAGGCAAATAATTTGTATAATCTTTATTAATTGTGCTTTGATTATTTGAATTATTTGGCTCTACACTAGCAGCAGCACCGCCACCACCACAAGCACTCAAAAACAATAAACCAAGTAATAAAACACTATATCTCAATTTAAATTCCTAAAAAATAATTTCGTGTAAAACATAAAAAACACAAGTTGCTAAAATAATGCTAATAAAACCTTTTTTAAACATTATATGAGAGATTAAGGCAACAAGCCCAGCCACCAAATAATCACTTGCATAAGGTGGGTTTTCATAATCTAATCCTTTATATAAAAAGCAAACTAAAATAACCATAATTAAAAGCGGCATATGTTTTTCAAGATACATTAAAAGCTCATTTGGTTTTTTTGTCCCAAAAAATATATAAGCTAAAGCCTTTAAAACAACAGCACTAAAACCAGCAATTAATAAAGCACTCATCGTATAAGACATAATTTCTTTCCTAAAATCAATATAAAAATTCCTGAAAAAATACAACTTAACATCATATATTGTTTATCTATAAAAAATAAACCTATAAGCCCAAGAGTTAAGGCTATGAAAAATACTTTATTTTCTTTATGTTTTATGTAAAGTTCGTAAGCTAAAACTATAAATAAAGCATTTAAAGAAAATCCTAAAGCACTATAATCAGCCTTAGCAAAACTTGCTATAAAATACCCTACAATACAACCAAAAATCCAATAAAAATGATTAAAAGTTAGAATTAATACAGCAGTTTTTTTATCATAATCTTTTGCACTAAGCAAGGCAAAACTCTCATCAGTTAAAGTAAAAATCGCATAGTATTTTATAAAGCCTAAATCTCTAAAATATTTTAAAGCTCCTAAAACATAGAAAAAATGTCTAAGATTTAGCAAACTTGAAGCTATTAAAATCTCTACTAAACTAGCACCCGAGCTAAGTAAAGATAATAATAAAAATTGCAATGACGCAGAAAAAACAAAAACAGCAGCCACAAAAACTTCAAAAAAACTAAAAGAATTTGAATAAGCAAGAATGCCAAATGCAATACCAATTACTATATAAGCAACAGCAACGGCAAAAGTATCAATTAAAGCTTGTTTTATCATTTTGTATACTTTTTGATATATTCATCTACATTGCTTACTTCTTGTTTTTTTATAACTTTTTCTTGTTTTACATTATTATCATCATCTTGAAAATATATGTAATCAATCCCAAAAAGTATTCCTATAAATATAATTAATGGTATTAAAAAAATCATTTTCTCTCCTAAATGTATGCTTATAAATAATAACAAATTTTTTTAAAAAACAATTCAAAAATTTTAAAAAAATCCCCTTAAAATAGAACTTTTAAAAGGATTTATAATTTATTATTTAATCTATAAAACTTTTAAAAATAATTAATACTTTAATTATTTTTCATCAATCAATCTAGTAATTTCACTATCTTTTAAATCTTTTGCTAATTCGCTTAATTCTTTTTTGTTTTTAATACCTAAGGCTTTTAGATTTTCTAAACGAGAGCTAATACTACCTTTACCATATAAATGAGTATCAATTTTTAAAAAACCATTTTCGCATTGTTTTTTTAATTTTTCATAATCTTCATAAAAACTAGCGTATTTATCATAAAATTTACCAAATTCATTAAAGACTTTTAAAGCATTTTGATTTACTTCATAGTTTTTCCAGCCAAAATAAATCATTTTAAGTCCCATAAAAAGCGTAGTAGGACTTACTAAAAATATCTTTTTAGCTTCGGCTTTTTTAAAAATCTGCGAATCACTTTCTAAGGCTAAATCTAAAATATTTTGATAAGGCACAAATAAAATCACATATTCATTTGCAAAATCAACTGCTAATTCATAATCTTTTTTCGCAAGTTCATTTATCCTAGCGTTTAAATTATTTGCAATTTCATCTTTATAAACTTCTAAATTATCACTACTTGGTAAAGAAAACTTAGAATCAATAATAACGCATTTGTTAGGTTCAAAATACACAATCGCATCTGGTCTTTTTGTATTATTATCACTATCTTTAAAGCTTTCTTGCATAAAAAAATGCTCGTTTTCAATAAGCCCACTAGATAATAAACACTGCTTAAGCATAATCTCGCCAAAATCCCCACGAGCCTTTTTATCACCTTTTAAAATATTAGCAAACTCATCAGCCTTTTTGCCTAAATTCTGACTTGTTTCAAACATTGTTTTTATATTATTTTCTATGCTTGTATTTTGCTTTAATAAAGCTTTTTCATATTCGCTAATTTGCTCTTTTAAAGGGCTAAAAATCTTGTTTAAAAGCTCATTTGAATTATTTAATAATACTTTTGTGTTTTCTTCATAAATTAATTTTGAGCTTTTTTCATTTTGCTCTTTTAGGTTATTTTCTAAGGTTTTTAAAGTATTTTCATATTTTTCTTCTAAAGATTTTAAATTGTTTTCATACAATTTTACTTTTTCGTTTAAAGCTTCGTTTTTAGCATTTTCTAAATGGTATTTAGAAGATAAATTATCTAAAATATCTTTTGTATTTTTTAAGTTTTCGCACTCTTTTTCAAATTGCTCTTTAGTATTTTTAAGCTCTTCATTTAGCCTTGAAAGTTCTGTATTTAAAATTTCATTTTGATTACGCTTGTTTGCTATTTCAGCATTTATAAAATTATTCTCGTTTTTTAATTCTTTATAATCATTTTCAAGATTATTTATTTTTTCGCTTAAAGCCGAGTTTTGAATATTTAAATTATTTCTTTCATTTTCAATTTGCACTAAATTATTTTTATAACTATTTAATTCTTGTTTTAAATTCTCACTCAAAACACTCAAATATTCTTTATCTTTAGCAAGAGATAAAAACTCGTTTTTAAGCGAGCTTTCACTCTTAAAAATATTTATATAACGAATATAAAAAATAATGCAAACTATAAAAAAAACAATACTAATAATGGCTAAAATTAGCTCATTTGTCATTTTCTAAAACCTGCAATAATCTTTCATAATCAGCCTTTGTATCAATACCAAAAGACTTTGTATTAATCTCGCACATTTTAATTATTTTGCCATTTTCAATAGCTCTTAATTGCTCTAATTTTTCAATATGCTCTAAGCTTGATTTAAGAGTTATAAATTCTTTTAAAGACTTAGCTGTATAAGCATATATGCCTAAATGATGATTGTATTTTACACCCTTTTTATCTCTATCATAAGGAATTGGTGCTCTTGAAAAATATATAGCATTTTGCTTAGTATCAAGGACTACTTTTACCATATTTTCATCACTTGGAGTATCTTTTATAGTATAGCAACTAGCCATAAAAAATTCATTCTTAAATTCATTGCAAAATTCTTTAAACTTAATTAAATTGCTAAGCTCAAATAAAGGCTCATCTGCTTGAAGATTTATAATTAGTTCATCATCATTAAGACCTAAAATATCAACGCATTCAGCTAATCTTTCAGTCCCACTTTCGTGAGTTTGCTTTGTTAAAATAGCTGTTAAATTATATTCTTTTGCTAATTCTAATACCTTAGAACTATCAGTGGCAATCACAACCCTATCAGCCTTACTAGCATTTAAAGCTGTGTAAATACACATAGGAATGCCTTTGATTGGCACTAAAATCTTTTCACTAAAACGACTTGATTTAAGTCTAGCAGGAATTATAATCATTGTTTTATCCATTCTATTATTGTTTTTTTAATCTCATCTACTTTTATATCTTTTGCATAATAATTAGTTGAATTTAAAGCATTTAAAAGACTATCATTAAGCTTATAATTATACTTTTTAGCCAAATCTTTAATGCCGCTTAATTCATCTTTAAATATGCCTAAAGCTTTTTGAATACTAGGGGTAAATTTAGTCCATTCAGCAGTAGAACAAATCACATTAAAACTATCATCAAGAGCATTAATCGCTGTTGCTGTATGTGGGTCTAATAAATAATTTTTATAAGCTTTAATATTTTCTAAAGTTTCGGTATCACTGCATTTATAAGCTATAAAATGTTCTTTTAATCTAGCAAGTTCATCTTTAGTAATTTTAAAATATTTATCACTTTCAAGACTTAAATATAATTGTTTAGTTCTACTAGCTCCGAAGAAATAATACATTAAGCGTTCAAGATTTGATGATTTTAAAATATCCATAGCAGGAGAATAAGTGCATTTAAACTCACGATTTCTTAAATCATATTCACCTGTAGTAAAGAAATCATAAAGAATTGTATTTTCATTGCTTACGATTTTGATTTTATCTATATTTGCACCCATTTGCTTAGCATAAAAACAAGCAAGTGCATTACCGAAATTCCCACTAGGAATTATCACATTTATTGGGTTTTTGTATTGAAGACTAAGATAATAATGATATAGCAATTGATAAGTAATTCTTCCGAAATTAAGTGAATTTGCAGCACTTAGATTTAAGCCTTGATTTTTTACAATTTCTTTAAATTCTTTATCATTTAATAGATTTTTTAATGTGCTTTGAGCATCATCAAAATTACCATCAATTGCTAATACTAAAGAATTACCATAATCTACATTAGCCATTTGACGCTCTTGAACAGCACTTGTTTTTCCTTTTGGGAAAATACAAACTACTTTTGAGCTTTTGTTTTTACTAAATGCACTAAGAGTTGCTGGGCCTGTATCTCCGCTAGTAGCACAGATAATTAAATGTTTATCATTATCCATAAGTCTTGCAAGTGGTGCTAATGCTAAGTCCTTAAAAGCTCTAGTTTTTCCGTGAAATAATTCACATATATCAGTTTTACTATCAAGTTTTTTGATAACAAAAGGCTCTTTAGTATCAAAATCTAAATATTCATCTAAACTCTTTTCAAAATTACTCAAATCATCACTCAAACTTGAAAAAATCTTTTTAGCAAATTCTTTATAACCCAAACCTTTTAATTCATCTTTATTAAATACTTGCAATTTACTAGGGCAAAACAATCCCCCATCGCTTGAGAGTGGATTTTTAAGTGCATTTGCAAAATCACTTGTAATATTTTCATCTCTACTTGAATAAAATATCATTATTTCTCCTTTAAAAATTCTAAATACTTATCTTTTGCTTTAAATTTATAATACACAAACTCAAAACATTCGTAATTATGGTGTTTTTTGATTATTTTATAAACCTTTTTTATATTTTTTGATTTTATTTCTAAACTAAACTCATCATCGTTAATAATTTTTCCGTCCCATTTATAAATACTTGTAATTTTAGCAATATGAATACACTTGCTAAGCTCTTTTTTGATTATTTTATTTGCAATTTTTTTAAGCAATTCTAAATCATTGCTAGTTGTCTTTATAAGATACATTAAATTCCTTTAAATAATTAAATATAGCTGTTTTTAACTCATCAAAAATTATTAATTCTTCATCAATTAATATAGTTTCTAAATTAAAATCTTTTATTTTTACATAATCTTTTTTAGTTAGCAAAATATATTTTGCATTGTGCTTTTGCATAAGATTTATTAGCTCTTCTTTATTAAAGCTTGAATGGTCGTTATAAAAATAATAAGCTTTTACTAAATCTTTATATTGCAATAATCTAAAAGGCTTTGCAATAGCTGATATTAAAATCATATCTTCTTTAATGTCTTGAATAAAAGAAGTCCTTTTAAAATGTAAATCTTGATAAGCATTAAAATCTGCAAATTTTTCATAACTTTTAGGAAGTCTATAAGCTCCACTTGGAAGGGTAAAATTATATTTATATTTTATATTTGAGTTTAATAAAATATCAAATTTTTTTATATTTGTCTTAGAAAAAGCATCATCTAAAATAACGCATTTTGCACCTAAATCCAGTGCTTTTTGAATACCTTTAATTCTATCTTCACTAACAATTACATTTGCTTTTGTAAATAAAGCGTGTTCTAATGCTTCATCACCTGCGTTTAAATAATCGCTTAGAATTTGATTATGCAATTTTACTACAAGCAAACCTTTGCTTTTGCGTTTATAACCACGAAGAATAATAAAAATATCATCGTTATAAATAGAATAAAGCATATCGCTTAAAGCCTTGCAAAATGGGGTTTTACCATTACCGCCTACACTGATATTTCCTACGCTAATTATTGGAATTTTAAAATCATTTTTCTTTGTAGATTTAAAGTTTTTACTAGCAATAAAAGAATATATATAAGAAAACGGCAAAAGAGTGAAAATTAAAATCTTTTGCCATAAATTAGGATTAAAAAAATATCTATCAATAAAACCCATTAAATCCAGCTTGAATCAAGAGTTTTTATAGCATCACAAACTCTTTTTACATCTTCATCGCTAAGATTTATGTGAATTGGTATTGATAAAATCTGAGCATAGTTTGCTAAAGCATTTGGAAAATCATTGATTTTTAGATTATATTTTTGTTTATAGTAGCTTAAGAAATTTAAAGGTATGAAATGAATTCCTGTATTTATCCCCATTTCTTTTAGTTTTTTAGCAAAATTATCTCTATTTTTATCAACCTTTATTATGTATCTTAAAAATGTGTGTTCTGGGGTTGTTGTAGGCAATTTAATATGTTTTAAACCTTTTAGCTCTTCATTATAAATATTTGCTATTTCTCTTCTTCTTTTTAAGTAATATTTATAATTTTTTACTTTAGATAAAGCTAAAGACGCACATACTTTAGTGATTTCATACTCATGTCCAATATCTGTTACATCATAAAAATATCCAAGATTGCCATCATCTCCCCAAGCATTTGATGAAATTCCATTTGAGTTTAATAATTTTGCTCTTTCATAAACTTTTTCATCATTAATTACTAAAAATCCGCCTGCAAACACAGGGTCTTTTCTCATAGCATTAAACCCAAAAGAAGATATTAAATCCTTAGTTCCTACTAATTCGCCTTTATACTCCATACCAAGTGCAAAACCACAATCATTTATTACAGATACATTGTATTTTTCACATAAAGCTCTAATTTCATCAAGTTTTGCTGCAAGTCCTGCGGTATGATTTACAAAAACTGCTCTTAATTTCTTGTGATTATGTTTAATTAGTGCTTCTTCTAAACTCTTTATATCAATATTAAAACTATCAAGCTCAACATCTACAAAAATAGGTTCAGCATCAAAATATCTAATACTTTGAGCAATTGTTGGAAATGAATTTACAGAGCAAATTACCTTATCTCCACGCTTTAAATCAATCGCACTTAAAGCCAAATGGTGTGCTGCTGTGTGATTATTGGTTAAAACTATACGAGAACCTTTATAAATTTCACTTAAACTATCTTCTAATAATTTAATACTATTTATATCATTATCTAATGATTTAATTAAAAACTCTTTATCATCTTCTGTAATTACATTTAAAAAACAAGAAATTTCTTTCATATTTATGACCTTTTAAATATTTTTATATTTTCTCTTTTGAACTTATTTTTATTTATTCTATCTAATAGTTTTATATAATTATTATCAATTATATTTTTTTCATAATTTTTTAAAAACTTATCAATTTCTGTATAAGTAAAACCAATATCGCTCTCATCATCTTGACCTTCATAAAGGTCTGCGCTTGGTTTTTTACTAATTATATTATTAGGTAGTTCTAAAAATTTAGCAAACTCAAATAATTCACTCTTGTAAAAATCACCTAAAATATTAAAAGCACAGGCTAAATCTCCCCAAATAGTGCCATATCCTAACATTAATTCACTCTTATTGCTTGTCCCTGCTACTAATAAATTATGCTTAGCTGAATAATCATATAATAAAGTCATTCTAATCCTAGCTGCAAAATTTCCTATTAATACCTTGTCATTAGAACCACTTGCTTTAATAAATTCATCTAAAATGTTTTGAATATTTATAATTTCATATTTTAAAGCATATTTATTTGCTAAATTAATAGCGTCATCAAGATTTGTTTTATTTGAAATATTAGTAGGCATTATAAGGCAATGTGGCTTTTTTTCGCACTCGCTTAATATTCTTAATACAATAGCACTATCAAGCCCACCACTAAGCCCTAAAACAGCACCATTAAAATTTTTTAATATTTCATTAGCAAATGAAATCATTTGATTTTTAATATTTTGCATTATTTATCCGTTTTTAGGGGCATTTTATAAAATAAATATTAATCAATTCTATTATAACTTGGCTTTAAAAAACCATCTTCTATTAATTGATTAATAGCAAGTGCTGCAACAGGTAAAGCTGTTTGAGCTGCATAATATCCTTCTTTATCTTTATCAGGACTCATTACTAAAACACCAATTGTGTATCTATTGTTTTCATCATTTGCAAAACCGAAGAAATTTGCATTATATTCTCTTTCATATTTTCCACTAACGCTAATTCTTGCCGTTCCTGTTTTACCACCTACACTAATTCCTAAAGGCCAATATTTTGCTAAAGATTTTTGATTTGCAGTTTTTATTAATATCCTATTCATCTGCTTTGCAATTTCAAGTGGCAAGACTTCTTTTTCTGTTTTAGTATATATTTCTTTTAATTCCTTATCTTCATTATAATATTTAGCAATTTTAGGACTAATCCAAATTCCACGATTATTAAATACATTATAAGCTGCTAAAAGTTGTATAAAAGTGGTTCTAAAACCATATCCATAAGCCATAGTATTTTTTTCTACTTCATAAGTTTTTTTAGCATCTTTTATAAAACCTGCTTTTTCATAAGGCAAATCAATACCAGTTAAATTTCCTAAATTAAATTCCAAATAACCATTAATTAATTCTTTTACATTTTCTTTATTAGAAATTTGAACCATTCCTATATTTGATGAATGAACTATAATATCTTCAGCAATCATACTATCCATAGGATGTGTATCTGTTATGTAAAACTTATCAAGCTTCATTCTTCCGCCATAAGTCTTTACCCATTCAAAAGGGGTTATGCGATTTAGTTTTAATAAATTAGCAAAAGCAATTGGTTTAATTACCGAGCCTGGTTCGTATTCAAATTCTACAGCGTCGGTATTTAGATACGATAAATCACTTTTTCTATGATATGGGTCATACCTTTTGCTAGTTGCTAGTGCAATTACACTTGCGTCTTTGCTATCTAAAATGCCTATTATTACTTGCTTAGCACCAAAATTTTTTCTAGCAACACTTGCTATATTTTCTAATCCTTTTTGAAGCTTTAAATTTACATTTAAATATACATTACTACCATTAACTCTATCACTTAAAAAGCTATCAGAATTTATAATTATATTTCCACCAATATCCTTACTACCTGTTATTTTATAATCACTTTTAGGGCTTAAATACTGCTCATAATATTTTTCCAAACCTTTTTTTGGAATATTTGAATATATCCCATCTTCTAAACTTAATTGAGAATAACCAAGAATTGGGGTTAAAATATCTCCTTTAGAAAAAACTCTTTCTTCTTTATGTTCAATTATCTCAAGTCTTCTTGTGCTTACTTTTCCATTTGCATTTTTAAAGGATTTAAAAAATCCTGAAACATAAAGTTTTTTAGATAATTCTTGTAAATAACTTGCGGCTTTTGAATCAATTTCTTTTGATAAAACAAAATTATAAACTTTTTTTTGCTTTAAAGCTTTTAATAATCTTGCTTTAATATCTTTCATTTCTTTATCATCAATAAAGGCATAAATCTGAAATAATTTTAAAAAATAATCTAATTTATCTAAATTAATACTTCTAATATCAATTTCAGCTCTATAAATTCTTCTACTAGTTACTAATGTATATCCATCAGCACTAATAATATCTCCATTTAAAGCACCTACTCGCTCACCTCTTTCAATACTACCTACATTCCTTTCATTAGTTTTGCTTCTAACAAAAGAAAAAATAATAAAAAAAGAAGCGAGCAACAAAAAAAACAATACTATAAAAGTCTTTTTACTAGGCTCGTAAGGTGTTTGCATTTTTTATATTTGAGTTCTACTTATCTCTTTGTATGCGTTAATAGCTTTATTTCTAACTTCTAACATAAATTTCATACTTGTTTCAGCCTTGTTAATAGCAATAGCTGCTTGATGTAAATCTTTCACATTTCCAGTAGCTACATCAGCCATAGCTTTATCTGATACAATTTGTTCTTTATTTAGCTCTTCTAATTCTTGTTTTAAAGCATCTGCAAATGAAAAACCATTATCAACTTTATTAGAATTTGATTTGGTATTTTCAATACTTTGAATCAAACTTGGATTGATTTTAATATTATTCATATTTTAAATTCCTATCTTAATAAATCAATAGCACTTTGAGCTATTGTTTTAGCACTTGTAAATGCTGCCACATTTGCTTGATAAGCCCTTGTTGCCTCAATTAAATTACTCATTTCTACAACAGGATTTATATTAGGATATGCTACATATCCTTTAGCATTTGCATCGGGATGATTTGGCTCGTATTTTAATATAAAATCCTTATCATCTCTTACTACTTTATCTACTACTACACCCATAACAGCAGGCTTTGCTTCAGGAAAATTTACAGGGTCATTTAAAGGATTTTCATACTCAAAAAAACTATTTTTAGAATTAATTTCTTCATTTAAAACATCATCAAAATTAACGGCTTTAAATACTACATCTTGCCTTCTATAAGGACCACCTTCATTTGTTCTAGTAGTATTTGCATTAGCTATATTTGAGCTAATTAAATTCATTCTAAATCTTTGAGCGCTTAGTCCATATCCACTAATATCAAAATCGCTTAAAAATGCCATAAATTATCCCTTAACTTAATTTAGAACTACTCTCAATTATAGTTCTTACAACTTCACTTTGTTTTTTTAGCACAGAATCAAGCGCACTAATCATAATTGCGTTTTTGCTTAATTCACTTGTTTCTACATCTAAATCAACGGTATTTGCATCATTTCTTTGCAAATGTCCATCTCTAGCAAAAATAGTTCCATTTTCGCTATTTTCAAATTCTAATGGTTGTAAATGCCTTTCATTAGTAACTGCTAGTTTATTACTCATACCTTTTCCAAAATGCATAAAATTTGTAGCTGCAATTTGTGCATTTTGTGTAGTTTTGTAAAGTTTATTTGCATTTTCGTTTAAGGCTGTTTCAAAATCAATATCTCTTGATTTATAAAAAGGAGTATCAATATTAGCTATGTTTGAGCTAATTAATTTATTTCTTAAATCTCTACCGGCTAAGGCACTTACAATCAATGGTTTAGATTTATAAAATTCCATTTTCTCTCCTTAAATTAAAATGCAAAAATCCCATAGCAAATAATATTCCAAAACTATTAATAATAATATACTCTTGTAATATTTACCCAATTTTCACTAAACTAGCTATTTATTTTCAAATTTTATGAAAGGATAAGTATGGCTAGTAGAAGAAGCTTTATGGGCTTTACATTAGGCGCTGCTGCGGCTGTTGGTGGTGTTTTTACACTAGTGGGTATGAAAAAAACTTGGGATCCACTTCCTAGTGTAAAAGCAGCAGGTTTTACAACCGTTGATTTATCGCCTTTAGCTGATGGAGAGCTAAGAACTGTTGAATGGAGAAAAAAACCAATATTCATTCTAAAAAAATCAAGTGATATGGAACAAAGCAATACAGATATAATAGCAGGAGATGCAAGATATACGGTAGTAATTGGACTATGCACTCATTTAGGTTGTATTCCAGCATATCATTCAGCTGATAAAGAATTTGTTTGTGCCTGTCATGGTGGAAAATTTAATGTAAGCGGAAAAAATATGTCAGGACCACCTCCTAAACCACTTGAAATTCCACCTTTTTCAATTGATGGAACTAAATTAGTTTTAGGAGAAATTGGCAAAGAGTATGAAGAAATTATGAAAAATGTAGGAAAGGCTTAATCATGGCACATTTTGAAAAATCAAATGGAATTGTTGATTGGCTAGATCAAAGACTTGCTATCAAAAAATTTATGCAAGTTATGATGACACAATACTGGATTCCTAAGAAAATTAACTTTTTATGGGCAATGGGAGTAATTTTACTTACTATGTTTGCAATACTATTTATTACAGGACTTTTACTTGTAATGTATTATAAATCTGATGTTGCACTTGCTTTTGATAGTGTAAATAAAACTATTATGCAAGAAGTTGAATATGGTTGGCTATGGAGACATATGCACGGGGTTGCTGCGTCAGTAGTATTTTTAGTAATGTATATACACTTATTAACAGGTATTTATTATGGCTCTTATAAAAAAGGTCGTGAAATCATTTGGATAAGCGGTATGGTATTATTCGTATTATTCTCTGCTGAAGCATTTAGTGGTTATATGCTACCTTGGGGACAAATGAGCTATTGGGCTGCTATGGTTATTACTAATCTTTTTGGTGGTATTCCTTTCATAGGACCTGAATTAGTTGAATGGATTAGAGGTGATTACGCTGTTGGAGATGCTACATTAAATAGATTTTTTATGCTACATGTTTGCTTATTACCAATAGTTGTTATTGCATTTGTTGCAATTCACTTTTATGCTTTAAGATTTCCACATGTAAATAACGAAATTGCTGAAGAAATTGATTTTGATTTAGAAGCTGAAAAATATTTAGCTGGCAAGAAAAAAGAAGCTAAAGTTATATCGTTTTGGCCTGATTTCTTATGTAAAGATATTTTTTATGTTTGCTTATTTATGATTTTCTATTTTTATCTAGTATGCTTTCACTATGATTTTGCTATGGATCCAATTAACTTTGAACCAGCAAATGCACTTAAAACTCCACCACATATTTATCCTGAATGGTATTTCTTATGGAGTTATGAAATCTTAAGAGGATTTTCTTATGAAGTTGGTCTTGCTTGCTTTGGTATAGCTCAAGTAATTTTCTTTGTATTACCATTCCTAGACCGCTCAAATGTAGTAGCGCCTGCACATAAGCGTGGAGCATTTTTTGTATGGTTTTGGCTATTAGTAATTGATATGATTGTTCTTACTATTTATGGTAAATTACCTCCTGTTGGAATTAATAATACAATAGCAACTATTGCTTCTGTTACATTTTTAGCATTATTAATAGTAGTTTTACCAGTAATTACTCTTATGGAAAGAAAGGCTAAGTAATGAAAGAGTTAAAAATATTTGCAATATTAGTTGTATTCACAGGTATTGTTTATTGGGGAGTTGAGCCTTACGCTCATTCACAAATGCACGAACATACTAGCGAAGTTAATTTTGATTTTAAAGCAGGCGATATAGCTCAAGCTGAAGTTGAATTAAAAAAAGCTAATGAAAGTGGTAAAAAAGATGATATTGATTTTGCTACAAAAAAATTAGAAGATACTAAAAAACTTTGGGCTAATGTTGATAAAATAGCTAGTTTAAAAACTGATGTTGAAGCTGGAAAGGCTGATTTTGAAGCTAATTGTGCTAGCTGTCATAGAGTTGAATTTGATGAATTAGTAGCTGCTGATGATGGAATTAGCGCTCAAGGTATTATTTATCCTGATTTAAGCACAGCAGGAGCTATTTATGATAGTAAATTCTTAATGGCAATTTCTCTTAATCCTGCACTTGCTATGAAAAATAACAAAAAATATAATGATGAAAATCCACATCCTATGATGACAGCATTTTTAGAAGATGATGGCAGTATAAGTGATGAAAATGCTCAATCAGTTGCTAATATAGTAGGATATTTAAATAGTATCGGAAAAGCTGCTCTTGAAGCAAAAAAAGCAAAAATTGCTAATGAAATAAATGCAAGTAAATTAAGCGATAGCGAAAAAGTTGCAAAGATTAATTTTGAGAACAAAAAAGTTATCTTTGAAGAAGCTTGCGGAAGATGTCATGATGTTAAATATGATGGTTTTATCGCTAAAGTAAATGGCGGAGATTTAAAAGATTATATGGGTTCAACGCCACCTGATTTATCAATAATAATTCGTGCCAAAGGAGATGAGTATTTACATAAATTTATAAACGATACTCAAAAACAACTTCCAGGAACTGCAATGCCTAGAGTTGGACTTAACGAACAAGCTCAAAATGATGTTGTTGCTTATTTAACTAGCGTTGGAGATAGTAAAAAAGCTGAACGCGAAGATTTAGGATACAAAATAATGGCTTATTTTGCATTATTAGCAATATTAGCTTATGCTTGGAAAAACGCAATCTGGAAAGAACTACATTAAAAAATTAAGCTAGGTTTTCCTAGCTTAATTTCACTATAATTACTCATATTCATAAAAACACATTAAAAGTATT
>NZ_JACGAY010000025.1:0-31063 GCF_020137705.1 Campylobacter sp. RM9333 | reverse complement strand
AATATTTTTTTCATAGCGTATCCTTTCAAAATGATGCCAAATTATAGCATATTTTAAAAGGTTGTTAGCTTAAAATTTATATTTATACATTAAATTAGTGTAAAGATTATCGTAAGAATTGTATTCAATACTTGATTTTACCCTATTATATCCTAAATCAAGTGAGAAGAAATTATGATGATCCATATTGTATTCAGCACCAAAATTTACCCTATAGGTTATATCGTTTCTCGTATTTAAGAAGATTTTTTCATCATATTTACTTTTAGCATAACCTAAACTTGCTTTTAATATTACTTGTTTATTTAACATATAAATAATTCCGGCAGTAGCTGAATATTCTTTATAATTATTTGAACTTTCTTTAATTCTGCTAGTTTTTTCTATATCATAAGCAATTTTTAGATAAGACATACTTCTTTGAGAAATAATCTTACTCATAGCATAAATACTATGATGATTTGAATCATTCTCTTTATTATCTTCTATCAAATAATTATTGTGATTAATTGTATAGCCTAGACCAAAAGCTAGCCCACTTTCAGTATAATAATCACCTGAAATATCTGCTGTAAAGGTATTTAAATATCTTTTTTGTTTTAAAATAATATAATCATAAGACATTAAAATATTTAATTTAAATTGTCTTGATATCTCAAAACCATTATTAATTGAAGCTGTAAATACACTTAAATTCTGAAAATCTTCTTCAATTGGTTTTATATAATACTTATTATAAAAATTAATATTTATATCATAATCATATACATTATTAACTTGTTTTTTATAGCCAGCATTAAGATTAGCTAAAATACTACTAGCTGGTTGGTGCTTAGCACCTGGTATTGGAAAATTAATGCCTAATTGTGGCACTGGTAAATAACTATCTTTTAAATTCTGCTTTTTTGGGTTACTATCATAACCATATCCAAAACCAATACTCGCATAAGGTATATTTATTTCATTATTAACTTTTTGTTGATATTTAACATTTTTTAACATACTAGCAACTAAAGCTTTCTCATCATCATTTAAGCGTTCATCATCTTTTAAATTCTCTAGTTCTAATTTAAGTAAAGCTAAATTCCCATTTTTTTGATAAATAATAGCACTTTGTAATCTCGCTTCTGTATTAGTATCATCTAATACTAAAACCCTATCATAAGCAGCTAAAGCTTCATCGTATAAACCTAATCTAAAAGCACTTTTACCCATAATTAGATTTAAATTAATATCAGAGCAAGTTTGCTTACAAATAGAACTAGCTATATCATAAGAAGTTTTATAATCTTCCTGATTATACGCATTTACTAAATCATCAAATGGATTTGCTAATAAAGCAATAGGTAAAAATGTTAAAAATTTTTTCATAAATGTTAAGCCTTTTTTAAAAAACAAGTTTTTAAAACTATAACTCCGTGTTTATCAACTTTTGCTTCTATTTCATCATCATTTGAAGTAAGCTTTATGTTTTTTACATTAGTTCCTCTTTTAATAGTTAAAGAACTGCCTTTTACTTTCAAATCTTTAATAACGCTAACATTATCTCCTGCTTGTAATTCGTTTCCGTTTGCGTCTTTTGGCATTTTTATATTCCTTTTTTATTTATGGTGCCCAAGGTCGGACTCGAACCGACACAGGATTGCTCCTACTAGATTTTGAGTCTAGCGCGTCTACCAGTTTCACCACTTGGGCTAAAATTGCATATAATAATAAAATTTGCTTATAAAAAAATAAAAGTGTGATATTTTAAATATATTTTACTTAATATTTGATTATGAAATTCTTGTTTTGATATTCCTATCAAAACAAGAAAAAAAATTAATTCATTCCTAACATTTCCCAATAAGGAAGACCTATTACAAGGCATAAAATAAAAGATACCATAGCCACTACAAATCCAGTAATCCACCATTCTTTTACGGTGTTATATCCAGCTCCAAAAATAACTGAAGCAGCAGGACCACCAAAATGAGTTAATGCTCCGCCATAAGAATTTGTAGTAATTAATAAAAATGCTAATAAATATGGATCAACTCCTGCACTTTTGCCTATTAAAAATAAAACCGGTAAAAGAGTTGTAATGAAAACGGTTGCACTAGCATATAAATATCTTACGATAATACTAATAAAACCAATAATTATTAATACTATCAATGGGTCTAAATCTAAATTCATATTACCTTGAATAAATGTTCCAAGCCATTTAAAAAAGCCCAATTTATTCATCATACCTGATAGTGACATAATACCACCAAACCAAAATAATGTCCCTATACACTCTTTAGAACCTGCTATATCTTCAAATTTTAAAACGCCAAGTAATACTGATAAACTCATAGCACCAACAGCTACTGCAGTAGCATCTATATCAATCTTTAATCCAAATAAAGAACTAGCTAAAGACGGAACAGACCAACCAAGCAATGCTAGAACAAAGATTAAAACAAGCATTTTCTCACTTCTTTTCATCTCTCCTAATTCTTCTAAGCCTTGTTTTGAAATTACTACATTATCAATCTTTTTTATATCAGGGCGAACAAAAATATAAACAACTAATGGAATTACACATAAACACACAATACCAGGAATTATCATAGCAACAGCCCAATTCCCCCAATTTAAGTGAGTTCCTAAAATATCATTTGCATAACCAATCACTAGCATATTTCCAGCCATTGCGGTTGCGAAGATAAATGAAGTCATTTTTGTACTCATATAAGAATTACACGCTAAAAATGCACCTACTCTATTTTCTGTTTCAACTTTATCTTTTGATAAAGATTGTGCGATTGAATTTACAATTGGAAAGACAATTCCACCTGCTCTTGCAGTATTTGATGGAGTTGCAGGTGATACTACTAAATCCAAAAATGCAGTAACATAGCTAAGTCTTAAAGTAGTTTTACCAAATTTACCTATTAAAAAATAAGCCCATCTTTTACCAAGACCTGTTTTTGTAAATGCAATACTTAAAGCAAATGCAGAAACTATAATCCAAGTAGTTGAACTTGCATAACCGCTTAAAGCTTGTTTTGTAGCTTCTTTTGCACCACCTAAATAAGGTCCCATAAATAGTGCAGTTCCTGCCACTGCAGTAATTAATACCATAGAATTTGGTATAGGCTTAAATACAAGACCTAAAACTGCTGAAAGATAAATACCAAACATTACCCACGCAGCTTCGCTTAAGCCACTTGGCACGGGCAAAATAGTAGCGAATAAAAATGGAATAGCAATCAAAATAATAATAGAAATTGCTCTTTTCATCATTTCTCCTTAAAAAAAATTAAAAAATTAAGATTACTTTAGCAGAATAATTCATAAAATGTATTTAAATTGTATTTAAAACTTTAAAAAATGTGTATAAAAGTAACACTTATTATAAATTATTATCTTTTTTTGAAAAAAAATATAATATATTTCATAACTTTTTATAATATGAAAAATTTAATTAGGAAAAAATATGAGAAAATTAGCTGTTTTTATTTTAAGTTTAAATTTATTTGCATATACTTTAGATTTTCCTGGAGATAAAATTCCTTTTAGTGAAAATCCAGATTGGAAAGACCCAACTATACCTAAAAATTTATATCAAAACGATGATATAAATTATGATTTGCAAAAAAAAATAAGTGAATTAGATGAAAAAAAATTAAGAAAATTAAAAAAAGCTTTAGATATATTATTTGAAGATGAAGAAGAATTACAAGAAGAAATTCCCCAAACTGAACCCATAAAAATAAAGGAACCAACTCCAGATGAATATATACAAATTAGCATCAGCGGAGAAAAACCTATAAAAAAACAAAAAAATACTTATCAAAACAATAATATTTTGATAAATATTAAATAAGCTTTATTTATTACGAGTTTTATTAAAACTAAAAATAGCAATTATTAATGCTAATATAGGAGAACTCATAATTTGTAAAAAATATATTAATTCACTTTGCTCTTCTTCGTTTGGAGTAATAAAACTTAATATTAAAGCAAATACTACGCTACTAAGACCTAATATCGCTAAAAAATAACTAAGAATTTGATTTTGTATTTTAAATTCTAATTCATTTTCACAATAATTTTTTAATTTAAAATATGCTAAGAACATTGCAATATAAGGTAAAAAATAACTAACCGTGGTAAGAGAACTAAGTAGCCAATAAATATCTTGAGATTTATTAAAAAATACACAAAATATACAAATAATACTAACTAAAAATGCCTGAAAAAATAAAGCCTTATAAGGGGTATTATATTTTGGATGTGGTTTTGCTTCATAAAATTTAATTATTCCTTCTTTTGAAGCATTAGCTAGCATATATATTGGTGCTACCAACCAAGAATTAATCTGCCCTAAAGTGCCTACAAATAAACTAAAAGCCATTAATTGACTAAGACCTTTAAAACCTAAATTATTTTCAGCATAAGTAATTGCTTGCATAATACCATCTAATATATCAGTATCTTTTGCAGGATATATCACATTAACACAAAAAGTGCCTAAAATATAAATACCTACTATTATAAATGCACTAAAAAATATAGCTTTTGGATAATTTTTTTGAGCGTTATCAATTTTAGCACCTATCATTGTGCTAAGCTCAAGCCCTGCAAATGCAAACATCATAGTGCTTGAAAACACTAAAGTATTTAAATCAAGTGTAATTAAATACCCTGAATTATAAGGAGTTGTGATTTTGTGATTAGTCAAATAAAACATTAAAGCTACAACTATTAAAAGCAATGTAGGAAATAAAATTCCAAAATAAACAAATACTTTATTTATTAATTTGGTATATTCAAAACCCCTATAATTTATATATGTCAAAATAAAAAAACTCAATATAGAAAATATTGCGATAAAATAAGATTTTGCCTGTAAATTAAATATATAAGCTAAAGAATTTGCTGCGAAATACAACATCATTGGGAAAAAAGCTAAACAAGATAAAAGATAACAAATCAAACAAAAATAAGCTACTTTTACTCCAAAAGCTTTATTAATCCATAAAAATATACCGCCACCTTTAGAAAATCTAGAACCAAGTTCTCCACATATCAAAGCTAAAGGAATAAAAAATCCAAATGCTACAAAAAGCCATAAAATAATAGAACTAGCTCCGTATTGTGCGACATAAGGAATTTGTCTTAAAGAAAAAATCCCAATCAAATTCATAAAAATAATATCTTTTATACTCAACTTCATAATAAACCTAAAAAAATAAAATGAAGCGAATAATACTATTAAAATTGTAATAATTTAGAAGAAAAAAAGAAAAGGTTTCACATAATCTGTGAAACCTAAAAATAATTTATAAAATTATTGGCAGATGATTTTTAATTCAACTCTACGATTTGCTGCACGGCCTTCTTTTGTTTTGTTATCGCCGATTGCATTTTGGTCGCCAGCCCAACTTGGATTAATTCTGTCTTCGCTAACACCAGCTTTTACAAGTTCGGCTTTTACTGCTTTAGCTCTTTTTTCTGATAATTTTTTGTTATAAGCAGATGTACCGATTGAATCTGTATATCCTGTGATATTTGCAAAATATGCAGGCTCTTCTTTAATTAATTTAGCTAAACGCTCAATTTCAGGAATATAGTTAGCAGTTACATTGCTCTTATCAAATCCAAAATTAACTTTAACTAATTCTAAATCATAACATGCTTTTGGTTTTGGTTGTGGTTTTGGCTCAGGTTTAACAACTACTGGCTCTGGTTTAACTTCTACAACTGGTTGTGGAGCTGGAACAACTTCTTCTTTTTTACCATCAAAGTTAAAAATTACACCTAAAGTGCTAATTACATGGTGATCAGCGTGGCGGAATTTAATTTGGTCACGAACTTCTGCTCTTAAACCAAAGCTTTTGTAAATTTTGTATTTTAAACCAATACCATAATGACCAAACATTCCGTTTTTATTGTCATATAGATTTTCGCTGAAGTTTTCATAACCAACACCTAATAATCCATAGAAATCAAAGTTAGTATCACCAACTTTAACTGGGAATACTAAGTTTAAATAACCTCTATCAATACCCACTGGAGTATGACCTGCATTATCTATACTTTTATATTCACCTTTTTGGTGTTCATAACCAATTTCTGTTCCTACTGCACCATACATATAACCAATTCTTAATCCATAACCAAATTTATTCATAAGGTCAAGATTTCCTTCTGGAACATTGTATGTAGCGATTGGGCTTATTTCTAAGCCTTCAAAATTAATATCACTTGCATTTGCACTAACAGCTATCATTGCAGCTGCACTTAAAACTAAACTCATCTTTTTCATGAATACTCCTAATTTCAAAATCGAATTAACGTTTACTAAATTGTGGTTTTCTTCTTGCTTTTCTACGGCCGTATTTTTTACGCTCAACCACACGACTATCACGAGTTAATAAACCTTGTGGTTTAAGTAGCGCTCTAAAATCAGCACTCATAGCAGCTAAAGCACGAGAAATTCCGTGTCTTAAAGCTTCAGCTTGAGCATTATAACCACCACCTAATGTGCTAGCTGTAATGTCCATTAAACCTTCTTGCTTAGTTACTAATAAAGGTTGAACTACCTTTAATTTAATAGCTTCGTGTCCGCCTAACCAAGTATTTAAATCAACGCCATTCACTATAATTTTACCACTTCCAGCCTTAGCCCAAACTTTAGCTATTGCAGTTTTTCTTTTACCTGTTGCATAAACTTTTGCCATTTTACTTTCCTTTTACCTGAGCTGTATGTGGGTGTTCGCTACCTGCATAAACTTTTAATTTCTTAAGCATTGCACGACCTAAAGTAGTTTTAGGCAACATTCCACGAACTGCTAATTTATATAATTTTGCTGGATTATTTGCTAATAAATCACCGAATTTTTCACTCTTAGTGCTTCCAAAATAGCCTGAATGTCTGTGATATAATTTATCATCAGCTTTGTTTGTTCCAGTAAATTCTGCTTTAGATGCGTTGATAATTACAACATAATCTCCGCAATCAACATTTGGTGTATAACAAGGCTTATGTTTGCCTTTTAATATTGTCGCAACTTCTGTTAAAAGACGACCGAAACGCTTACCTTCAGCATCTACAATTATCCAATCTCTTTTAACTTCGTTTGGCTTTGTTATTTTTGTCATGATTTTACCTTTGCCAAAATTTTTTAAAAAGCTGATTATATGTTTTTAATCTTAATAATATCTTAAATTAAGATAATTTTAAGATAAATTAAAAATAAAATTTGACTTTTTTAAATTCTAAAAAAATTATTCCATTTAAGTTTATTTTAAAGATGGGGGGGGTAGAATAGCATTGCAATTTTTAAAAAAAGGATGTAAAAATGAAACTAGTAAAACTTAGTTTAATTGCAGTAATTACTGCAGGTTCAATGTCAGTTGCAAATGCTATTGCTTTAGATGAAGCTATTCAAAATGTAGATTTATCAGGTATGTTAAGATATAGATATGAAGGAATTAGCGAAAAAAATTCATTAAAAGATAAATCTACAAAAGATACAATCCAATTACACGGATATAAAGCTCAATTAAAATTCACTTCAGATATAGCTGATAATTTTAAAGCTACTGCATTATTTCAGTATTCAAACCAAGATGCTTCATTTGCTTTAAACAAACCAGGTTTAACACCATCTAATGAAGCTTTAAGAGATAAAGTTGAAAATAATATAAATACAAGCAAAACTTTTAATATAAGAGATGCTTATTTAACTTACACGAATTACGATACCTCATTTATGTTCGGTAGAATGGAAATTGGCTCAATTTGGACTGATGATTTATTAGGAACAGGATTAAAAATCGTAAATAATAGCATTGAGAATGTAACTTTAGCAGCTTATGCTTTTGATAATTACAATAAAGATAGTGATTTAGGCGTTATTGCTACAAAAAATGATGATGATAGTATAAAAAGCGTAAGTGGTAAAAATATATATGGTATAGCAGCAATTGCTAATTTTGACCCAGTAGCAGCAGAGTTATGGGTAGCAAATATGGCTAGTTGGGGCACATTATATGCGGTAGATTTCAATGTTAATTTAGGTGATAAAGATGATTTCGCATACAATATTCACGCTCAATACGCAGGTAATAATCTTAAAAAAGATAGAAAAGATTTATTAAAACAAGCTACAGGCGACGAAGTAGCTAATGGTAATTTTTATGCTATTGAAGCTGGCTTTGACGCATTCGGCTTAGATTTTAATGTAGGTTATGCTGGTTATGGTAAAAAGGATAAAGCTACAATTAATACTATAGAAGATAGTGGCAAATTGATTAATTATGGCGAATACGCTATGAAAGATTACCAAACAGGAGCAGTAGGTAAGAAAGATTTCGTATTCGGAACAATTGGTTATACATTTGAAGATGTAAGATTTGGTGTTGATATTATTAGCGGAACAAATAAAATCAAAAATGGCGATAAAACTGATAAAGAAAAATTATTTGAAGTTAAGCCACAACTATCTTATAAATATAGCGACAAATTAAACTTCTCAGCATTCTATGCTTATGGTAAAACAAAAAATTATGAAGGTATAGAAGATTGTAAAAAAGATGAAAAACTAATCAGATTTGAAGCAAAATATACATTCTAAAAATAGCTAGGCATTAAGCCTAGCACTAGATTAATTTGGCCTAACACTTATAAAAACTTAATTTAACTAATTTCAAACTCTTGGTGTTAGGCTTACTTAGTCTAGCTTTTACAACTTGCACCTTCTTTAAATACTGCTCCATAATCGTTTTTTGAATCAGGTTTAACTAAATCTAAATTCTTTTGCACTTCTAAGCTCTAATCAATCTAAACAAACAAGTTTTTTAAAACTAATAGCAATACGATTAAGTAATTTAAGGTATTACGAAAGGCTGAAAATATTTACAATGCGTTGTTTTTTTTTTTTTTTTATTATTTAACACATAAATCAAAATAGGAGACAATTATGTCAAAGAATACAAAAACGATGATATGTCCTTTTTGTGATGAAGAATTAAGATTTGGTGTAAAAGTATGCAGGGGTTGTCAAGCTGAAATTACTTACGAACACGAGAGAACATTTTCATCTGGCCATTTTGTTGCTTTTTGTATAATAACTTATATACTATTTAATTTTTATAAATCAATACATAGTTGGGGTTTTTGGATACTTATTTTTTTAGATATAAAATTTTTCGCTGGTATTTTCCCCATAAATCCAAAAGCAAAACCTGAAGCAAAATTTGAAAGAAGGCAATTTAGATAATTAAAAAACTATAAAAATTTTAAAAGCTCATCGCTTAATCAAAAAATACAAATTAATTTAAGCGAGAGCTTTTTTGAGCCTACACTTAGCAAAACTCTCATTTTAACAATTACAATAATTTTATTTAGTGTTGCATATACTCTTTATAATCATTTTATGATGATTAAAGCTATTCTTTAAGAATAGCTTTTGATTAGCTTTTACAACTAGCACCTTCTTTAAACACTGCTCCATAATCGTTTTTTGAATCAGGTTTAACTAAATCTAAATTCTTTTGCACTTCTAAGCTCTCATCCATTTGCCAAGCATTCCAGCCACCATCATATACATAAATATTTTCCCAACCATCAAGTAAAGCAATAAACCAAGCAACACTAGCTCTCCAGCCTGTGCCACAATAAAAAGCTAAATTATCATTTTTATTAATGCCTTGACTTTGCCATAATTCATATATTTCATAAGGATTTCTAAGCGTTCCATCAGGGTCATAATAATCAGCCACATTAGATGAATTTGTCCCTGCAAATCCCCAAATAGCTCCTTTTGGCTCACCACTTTTTGGTATATAATCATAACCACTAATTTTGCCTATAAACTCATCCCAAGCCCTAATACTTACTAGCTTTAAATCCCCTTTATAATTTTTAATATCATCTGGCATTGATATATTTATATTAGCATTTGCAGGAATTATCGCTTTAAAATCACTTTCTTTATTAGGTATATTTGAAGTTTTTTCTATGCTAAATCCTGCTTCTTGCCAAGAATATAGCCCACCATTTAAAAATCTAACATCTTTAACCCCAGCGTATTTTAGTGCAAAAAATACTCTTAAAGCTGCCATTTGATTTTTAGAATATAAAATTATAGTTTTTTCGCTTGTTATTCCTAAGCTTAAAAGATTATTTTCTAAAGTTTTTGCATCACTTAAATTCCAAACAGGAGCATTCTCTATTAAATCAGTATTAAAATGATAAGCACCTTTTATATGCTCGCTGTATTCATCACTATTTTCTCCCCAACTAACCTCAAAAACCATAAAGTCTTTGCCATCAAAACTCTCAACTTTTTTGCCTTGCATTAAATCATTTAGCCATTTAGGATAGACTGCTAGTTGATAATTTTTAAGTTTTACTAAATCATTATTATTTGCATAATCTATAAAATCAGCATAAATCTCGCCTTTATAACCACGAGCTAAAAACTCCGAGCTAACTTTTTTTATCTCATCTAAATTAGAGCCATAAAATACGAGCTTTTTATCCTTTGTAATGCCTTTGCCTTTGAAATATTCTTCAAATTTTTTATTTTCAACAAAATCCATTGATAAAGCACTAATATTTAAAGCCCCTTTAATATGACCGCCGTTTTTCGCTCCATCTTCGCTAAAACCATTATAATAACTATCAATTCTTGTATCAATTATCAAATAATCACTATTTAATCTAGCTTTAAACTCATCAGTATTTAATAATTTAACATTATCAGCATTAAAACAAGCACTAAAAATAAGTGCAAACAATAAAATTAATTTTTTCACGATACTCTCCTTAAAATAATCAAAAATCCAAAAAGCATAAAAGGTAAAAATATAAAAGCTTGAAAGCTAAAATAAGCACTAGCTATTAAAATATTTGCCACATTGCAACCACTTGCAAGAGAAGCCCCAAAAGCCATCAAAAAGCCTCCAATTACACTAAAATATCCTTGTTTTAGCGATACGCCTTGAAGCGAAAATGATTTTAAATTCGCAACAATCCCACCTAAAATACAACCAAATAAAAAATAAACTCCAGAATCTAAATACCTATATTGATTGGTTACTAGATATAAAATCATATTTTTACTAGGCACTGATAAAGTAAAACTAAAACCAATCATTTTCCACATTAAAAGACTTAAAATTGCTAAAACTATTGCTAGAATGCTGATTTTTTTGGCTTTATAGATTAAATATATACTTAAAATTCCAAGTAAAATCACTAAGATAAAAGGCGAAATATTTAAAAAAGTATGAATATTAGTAAGCTCGTTTTTTGTAAAAATATCTATGTATTTTTTAAATATTCCATTAAATAAAGCCATACTAAAAGCAAAAGAAAAAGCCGTTATTAAATAAGAACTATTATTAATAACTCTAGTAAAACTACCACTAACACAAGCCTTGCTAAACGCCATGCCAATGCCAAATGCAAAGCTACCTATAATAGTAGCAAGTATTGAGAATTTAAACTCGGGTATGGTAATTAGCTTAAAATGTTCTAATATGAATAAGCCAAGAGATTGTAAAAATATACAAAAACTTAAAGCACTAACAAATGAAAAATCTTTAAAATAAAAAAGATTTCTAAAACCAGAAAAAAAGCAAAATCTATATCTTGCTAATAAAAATCCAAAAACAATTCCAAATATAAGCGTATTCATTACCTAATGACTTTCTAAAATATTTTAGAAATTATATGTTTTGAAAAATAATAAATCTTAATTCGTATTTAGATTATGAATTAAGATTTTCACCACAAAATCAATTTAGTTTTAAAGAATTTAAATTCTTTTTAATTTAAATTCTTCGTTTTCGTAAAACACTACATAAGAGCTAATTTTGTGATTAGAAAATCTAGTTTTTATAAAGTTTTCATAGGTTTTTAGCTGTTTTTCATAAGATTTATTAAAAAACGAGCTTTTATAATCAATTATCTTAACCCAATCATCGCTAATAGCTAACAAATCTATTCTATTTACTTTATTCTCATACAAAAAGTTATATTCTTTAATCAAATTATGATTTTTGATTAATTCTTTAAACTCTACGCATTTAAGCAAATCTTCGCAAAGTTTTTTTAATTTATCAAAATCTACTTGATTAAACTTATTATATGCAAGTCTTAAACATTCATTCAAGCTTTCATCATTAAAATCACTCAATTCACAAAAATAGTGAAATGCGTTTCCAAGCATAATCGCATCAGTGCTAAACTCTTTAGCCTTGACATTTTGAAGTGGCACACAAGGATTAAACTCATAGCTAATATTTATAGCACTTGCTTCATTTTCTTTATATCTAAAATTAAGCAAATCATCATCTAAACTTTCATTAGCAATTTCATTATAATTAATCCCGCTAAGTCCAGCTCCATCATTCATAATAATACAAAGAGAGCTAATCGCTCTTGTATAAGCTACATAATAAGTATTTATCTCATCAGTTTTTTTCGTATTCTCATAAATTTCAAGCTTTTTTGCATAATCTTTATCATAAAAACATCTAAGATTTCTAATAGCACTAGCATCTTTTTTAAAGCCATACCATTTGTGGCTAGAAAAATCATATTCAATTTTAAGCCCTGTATCGTGTGGGGCATTTTTACTTAAATGAACGCAGATTAAATGCTCAAATTGTAAGCCCTTGCTCTTATGAATTGTCATAATATTTATGCCTTTTGCTTCATTGTTTGATGCAAGTTTATTGCTAAGATTAAAAATAGTTTCTAAAAAATCTTTAGAACTAATTTCATCTAAAAACTCTAAAACATACTCATCTTTGCATAAATCAAGATGAATTATTATCTCATTATAAATCTCATAAGCACTTTTTGTAATATCAATTTTAAGCCTTGAATAATCCTTGCCTAGCACAGACTTTACAAAAAAGCCATAAATCTCATCTCCTAAAATAGAGTATTTTGCAAATTCTATTAAAACCCTAACGCTCATTTTTGAAACTAATAAAGAGTTATTATTTACATTAGTTTTCAAACCAAATTCATTTAAATAATTAGCTATTTCATTTGCATTTGCATTATCTCTTGTAAGTATGCAAATATCATCTAATTTTGCTCCGTTTTGTAACAAACTTGCAATCTTTTTATAAACATCGTTTAAGTAACTTTCGGTGATTATCTTGCTTACAACTCCGTTTTCTTTACTTGCAACTAACTGCTCGTAATAATCATCATAAAGATTTTTAAAATTATTATTTACAAACTCTACTATGGCTTTTTTACTACGATAATTAGTATCAAGATTTTGCAAGCTTATATTATAGGTTTTGTTTTTGTGAAATAAATCAAATACTTCTTGTTTAGCACCCCTAAATGAATAAATTGATTGCTTTTTATCCCCTACATAAAAAAAGCTTTTTTGCTTATCATCTATGCCAATTCCAGCCACTATTTCTTCAACTATTGGCTTAATAATTTCGTATTGAATAACCGAAGTATCTTGAAACTCATCTATTAAAAGATGGCTTAGATTTGAATTAAGTCTAAAATAAAAAAGGTCTTTTAAATCCTTGTTTTGCAATATTTTATGAACATAAATCGCCACATCGCTAAAGCTTAAAATATTTTGCTCTTTATGATAATTTTTCGCAACTTCGCTAAATTTATCTAAATAATTAAAGCATAATTTTAATTGATTGCTCTCTAAAAAACCATAATATTTAGCAACGATTGATAGTAATTCTTCATAAGCTGCTGCAAAAGTTGGTAAATCTAGGGCTTTTTGTATATTTGATTTGCTAGCGTCTAAAAATGAGCTAGAAAGTAAAGAATTTAAATCCGTAATTTTGCCAAGCCATTCATCTACTTTTTTATTTGCTCCAGTAAAATTATCTTTAAGCCTTAAAAACTCATCAAAAGGATTTATAAAAGTCGTATCATTTATGATTTTTTCGCCTGTATAATTTAAATACAAACTCTCAAGCCAGTTTAAAAAATCTCCTAAACTCATATTAAAATCTTTTAAATCTCTTACTAATTTTATGGCTTCATTTGTATCTAAAGACTTTAAAAACTCTTCTTTAATATCTAAATAATCAATGAGTTCCGCATCTACGCTTAAGCCTTCGTGTGTTGCAAAAAGCCTTAAAATTTTAGAAAAAAAGCTATCAAAAGTATAAATCCTAAGCTCATCTTCTTTAAAGTTTTTTAAGAATTTATTTCTTGTATTTATGATTTGCTCGGCACTTAAACCTAATAAATCTTGCAAAAATTGAAGCTCGGCAGCTCTATTTTCAAGCTCTAAAAATACCTTTGTAATTCTCTCTTTCATCTCATTTACGGCTTTTTTTGTAAATGTAAGAGCTACTATATCATTAATACTCGCCCCACTTAAAACTAAAGCAATATATCTAACACTTAGAGTAAAAGTCTTGCCACTTCCAGCACTTGCTGCTAATGCGATATGTTTCATACTCTATCCTTTTTATTGATTATTAAATGATAATAGCCATAAGCATTTTCACTTTTTTCTAAGATAAAGCCATCTTTAAGAGTTGCAATATCGCTTTCAATCTCTTGAGATAATTTATTAAAATTTTTACATTCAAACACCGCCCCACGAGTGCTTTTTAAATAAATTAAAGCTGTTTGTATCGTAGGCTTATCTAAAAGCATTGCGTAAAAGGCTAATTGTTTTTCGTGATTTTTAGTAGAATTTGGCTTGTTTGTAGTCTTATAATCAATTATTAGCTCATCACTTATCCTATCAGCTATCCCGTAAGCATCAATATTTGCAATTTTACCCGAAAGCTTTTCTTCACAATTTGCACTTGGCTGATTGTTGTTAATATAATATGCGATTTCATCTAAATTATCGTATATTAAAGCATAATCAATTGGGCTTAATTTGTCTTTTAGCTCTTTTTCAAATTCTTGTTTTAAATTCTTAAAATCAGCATTTTGTAAAAACTCATGAACCATAGTCCCAACTGCTGCTTTTTCGTTTGAATTGCTAGGCTCACTTAATTCTAAAATATATTTTAAATAATACTCATAAGGTGAGTTTAAATAGCACGATAATCTTGAAAAACTAAGCGGTTTTGCAAAAAAATTATGATTTTTTATAAGTTCTAAATCAGGCTCAAATATATTTTCATTTGCTTTTATTTTGCCATTAAGTGCCTTTAAAAATGACTCAATTAGCCCTTTTTCATCTACGATTTGTCTTTGGCAACTAAAATCTTTTAACATTCTAGCTGGTGATTTTTCTTCATTTTCAAGGTATAAAACAAAAACTTCTTTGGCATTAAAAAGCTCTTTATAATAATGCCTTTGCAAGTTTTCTCTATCAGCATAGCTAATTAGCCCAGCCTTTGTGCGAACAGCATTGTTTAAAAACATTTCACTAACACTTCGCTTTGGCACTAAATCATCATTAAAATCAAGAACAATTACTAAATCATATTTCATTCCACGACTTTCAAGCATACCTAAAGCATCGACATTTCCGCCGTTTGTGTGAGAGATTTTAATATTACTAGTGTCAAGTAGTTTTATGATTTGCTCGTTTGTTAGTTTAAACTCATTATTTAAAATCTTTATATCATTTAGGCGGTTTTTTAGGATTTCTTTAATTTCAGCGTTTTTGCTAAGGCTTAATAGTTGCTCTTTTAATTTATTAAAATCACTAAAATCAAGTTCGCTTGTATTTAATAATCTTTTTTGCACTAAAGCTAATTCATCATCACCTAAAATCGCATTTAGTTTTTGTGCTATTTCGTTTGAGTTTAGCCCACTTGCAATATTTAAATAATTATGAATATCAAGAGCTTTTAAGCTAGTTGCAATGCTTTCATCAGGCATAATAAGAGCTATTTGTTTATCATTTTCGTAATATTTTGATATTAGACTAAGTGCGTAAATGTATTGATAGATTGAACTTTTAAACGAAGCAATTTTTAAGGTATTGTTATAATTTAGCTTAGTTTGCTCTAGGATTTGCCAAGAATTATTAAAACTTAGAGTATAAGTATGATTTGGCTCAAAATCTATTTTAAATGATTTTTTTAAAAGATTTATATTGTAATCGCTTACATTTGTGATGATTTTTACATCTATTTTGTCTGAAATACTCTCAAAGAATTCTAATTCGTATTGCTTTAAAAAGCCGTTTAGATAAAAGCTAATTGATTTATATTGACTAAGTAAAAACCAATTAGCTTTTAAATCTTTAATAGTTATATCATCATATAAATTTTGATTATCTAATTCGTTTTTATAATGCTTTAAACACTCTTCTAAAATGTCTAAATACTCATCAAAAAAACTATATAAATCATTATTTCTTAAATCATCTATACTTACTTTTTGGCTATTTAATTCGCTAAAAAATGAGAATAAATATTCTTTATTTTTTAAAAAACTTAAAAAATCATTTGAAAAATTAAGCTTTTTATAATCTTTAGTTTTATTACAAGCCCTACTCATAGCAATGATTTGCTCTACTTCAGTCGCTCTTCTTTTATCATTTATTGCGAAATCTTGCAAAAACTCATTAATACTAATTGTGGTTGGAAAAAATCCTTCATTTTTAATACTTGCTAAGTAGTTTTTAATTTGCCTTAAATTAGAAAATACAATCAAATCCTTTTTATACATTTATTTTCCTTTTAAAAGATTATTATGAGTAGTTATAGCGTAAAAAAGCTTTAATATTAAGCTTTTTTACATTGATTTTTGCAAAGTTCAAGTTTATAAAATTTTGAAAGTTCATTGATTTTAAAATCAATCAATAAAGTCCAGCGTCCATTAGAAATATCTCCTAAATCAGCTTTAAATTCTTTTAAATTATCATCATAATTTACGATGATTTCTTTATCTTCATATTTTGTGTGTGGTCTTGTTAATTTTGCCTTTACGCTTATATTGCTTGCTTTTAAATTAGACTTTTCTTTAACTTGTAATATCACTTCATTATCTACAAATACCGCTGGGCGTTTAGTAACTTCTAATCTTGTTTTATCGCCTAAAACCCTAAAAGCAAAATTATCTAAAAATAATTTTTCGTTTTCTTTGATTTTTGCGTAATTATTCTCAACATCTTGATATTTTAAAAAATAACTTTCATCTTCATCTACTGGATAATCAAAAGATAAATAAACGGTGTAAATACAAGCAATCATCATAAAAATAATTGAACCAACAATCAAATAAGGCCAATGTCTTCCTTCTTTTATCATTTTTTCTTTACCTTTCTTCTAATTAAAACTACTATAAAAATAATAGTAAAAATATAAAAAATAGTTCTAATTGTATTTATAATATTATCATTTAAATCCCCGTAAGAATACTCAAGTTCTACACCTTTACTACTTGCAATTACATCACACAATTCAGCAAACCCATTTAAAATTGCTGCATTTACTAAATCTTTTCCTTTAGGTTGAGTAAGTATTGGCAATATTGCACCTTGTTTTGGGAAAAATCCATATTTTAAATAATAATACTCGGTAACACTTCTAAAATCTAATCCTAAATCACTTATAACATCTAACTTTTTATCTTTAAGACTAATTACTATAATTGCATAATTTTTATCAGTTTTAATACTTTGTTTTAAATCTTTAAAAGGAATTTCATTTGATATTAAAACACTTGTTTTAATACCTGTTTTTTGCTCTAAATCATTACTTAAAATATTTATTTCATTTAATACTTCATTACTTAAAGGCTCTTGTGAAAATAAATTCACAAGAGCTAAAAGCATTATAATTATTAGCTTTTTCATCCTATACCTAAATGATTAGGAGTTAAAACTGACCAAGCTGTAACTATTGCTAACACAACCATTCCTAAAACTATAATTGTTTCTAATAACTTGCTCATTTTGCGTCCTTTCTAAAATCTTCTAAACTTCTATTTTCGTGCATTTTAGCATCTTCAATTTTTTCTAGTTTATAAGGATTTCTGATTTCTTTTTGTTGAACATTTATTCCCCAAATAGTAAGCCCAACTAGGATTGATAATAATAAAACGGTAGCTATTAACATACCTGTAATTCCGTGTAATCCAAACACATTTCTATTATGATTATCCATTTTTTACTCCTTTGATAATGTGCTTACATAACGAGCAACTGCATCTACTTGCTCATCGCTTAGCATTGATTTAAAGCTTGGCATTGCTCCTATTACTTTTACGCTTGCATCAGCACTTGCTATCTTACCGCTAGCTAAAACCATTTTAATAAAATCAGGTTTAGTATAAATATTTAATGCAGGTGCTACACCTTCAGTGCCTTCTCCATTTTCTCCGTGACAAGCTGCACAAGTTGTTTCAAACACATCTTTACCAACTTCGCCTTGCATTCCATTTGCTACATAAGTTGCAACTGCTTTTGCGTCATCTCCTTCAACTAAACCAGCTGGCATTTCTCCATATCCTAAACCTGTTGAGCCGTTTTCTAAAATATCTAAAATTCCAGCAACGCTACTCCATTTAGTTAAGTCTTGAGCCTTACCATTAATTCCAGTTGCTTCAGCACCATGACAAGGAGCACAATGTAATAAAAATACATTTCTACCCATATTTAATTTAGATTCATCATCAAATGCTACATATTTTTCTTTATATTTTGCATTATGACTTGCTACTTCTTCATTATATTCACCTATTGATGAATATTTGTTTAGTGGAAAACCTATTAAAAAATACCATAAAGCAAACACTATTAAAACGATAAACATAACAGCCCAACCTACTGGTAATGGGTTTTTATATTCGCTTATTCCATCCCATTCGTGCTCGCTTGTTTCAGCATCTTTTCTTTTAATTCTCATCTGTTTAAATACATTTAAACTTACTATCAACACGGTAGCAACAATAACAACTGCACCAATTATAGAAAGTAAATTTACATTATCAGAAAGATTTAACCATTTCATCACTTTCTCCTATTTTCTAATAAAGATGAATTAATATCATCATCTAATGCAAGATTTGCATATTTTTCATAATCTTTTTTACCTTCTCTTTGTGCTTTATATAAATGAATAATATAAGCATAAAGCACAAAGGTCAAAAACGCCACAAGGAAAAAATAAGCATGTCCTTGATATTGCACAAGTTCAACCAAACTCATAATTCTTCCTTACTTTAAACTATTTAAATACGCAATCAATGCAACTATTTCTTTAATTTCGCATTTACTATCAAGTGCATTTGCACGGCAAGGTTCAAACGCTTGTTTTACTTCTTCATCGCTCATTGCATCAACAATAGGTGTAGCTTGTTCTACCATCATTTTACGAGCGTCTTCGTAAGTTCCTAATTTTGGATAACCTTCTTCATCATAAGGAACATTGAAAACTTTTTTAACAGTTAAAGCTTCAGCATAAGCTGTATCTAAATCTGAATTCTTTTTAAATAAATGTGGATATTCAGGCATAATTGAACTAGGCACTACAGAAACAGGTTTTTTCATATGATTTTCGTGCCAATCAGTAGTTCTATAATTACCAACTCTCATTAAATCAGGACCTGTTCTTTTTGAACCCCATAAAAATGGTCTATCATAAGCATATTCACCTGCTTTTGAATAAGCACCATATCTATCTGTTTCTGCTTTAAATGGACGAATTAATTGTGAGTGACATGCATTGCAGCTTTCTTTAATATAAACATGACGACCTGCAAGTTCTAAAGCTGTATAAGGCTTTTTACTCTCAATTGGTCTAGCGTTAGGACTAAATGCAGGTAGAATTTCTACAACACCAGCATAAGCAATAACAACAAATACAAATACCGCAAAAAAGAAAGGATTTTTTTCTAACCAACTAAACATTTTTTACCTCCTTACGCTTGCATTGGACTTGCTGATTTTGGTTCAACTTCAACGCTTCTGCTTGAAGTAACTGACTTATAAATATTATAAGCAAACATAAAAAATCCTATTAAATATAATAAACCACCAATAGCTCTTATTATAAAATAAGGATGTAGTGCTATAACAGTATCAATAAATGAATAAGTTAGAGTTCCATAATCATCATAAGCTCTCCACATCATACCTTGAGTAATTCCAGCAATCCACATTGAGCTAAAGAATAATACAATTCCTAAAGTTTGGATAGTAAATTGGTATTCCATAATTTTTTTACTATAAATCTCTTTTTTAAATACCCTTGGAGTCATATGATAAATTGCAGCCATAGTCATAAATCCTACCCAACCAAGTGTTCCATCATGCACGTGTCCTGGAATCCAGTCTGTAAAGTGTGCTAGAGCATTGATTGATTTAACTGATTGAATTGAACCCTCAAGTGTGCTAAACATATAAAATGTTGAAGCAAAAATCATAAACTTAATTAATGGACTTTCTTTTACTTGGTGCCATTCACCTTTCATTGTAAGTAAGATATTGATTGCACTACCCCAACTTGGTAATATTAATACAACAGAGAAAATTGAACCCATTGTTTGCATCCAATCAGGAACGGTTGAATAAATCAAGTGGTGCCCACCTGCCCATAAATATATAAACATTAAAGACCAGAATGAAAATAGTGATAATTTATAAGAAAATACTGGCTGACCACTTTCTTTTGGTAAGAAATAATATATTTCAGCAATAATTGCAACCGTGAAAACAAAAGCAACCGCATTATGTCCCCACCACCATTGAATTAAAGCATCGTTACTTCCTGCATACATAGATACTGAATGAAGCCAAGAACCCATTCCTGTAACTAATTTTGTAGGAACTTCCATATTATTAAATAAATAAAGCATTGCTACACCTAAAAATGTCGCAATGTAATACCAAATAGAAATATAAAGACTTTTTTCACGGCGAATTCCAATAAGTCCAAAAATTCCCATACCCCATAAAACCCAAATAACAACAACTGCTATATCAAAAGGCCATTCAAGTTCTGCGTATTCTTTTGAAGTTGTAACACCAGCAAAAAGACTTACAACAGCTAATAATATAGTAATCATAAAGATTATAAAATGAGCTTTACCTATGAACATTAAGAATTTTGATTCTTTCATAGAAACTTTTAAAACTCTTTGACCTACATAATACCAAGTAGCCCAAATACCTGAAAGCATAAAGCCATAAACAACTCCGTTTGTATGAAGTGGTCTTAGGCGGCCAAATGTAGAATATTCACCTGCAATATTATTTAGCTCAGGAAATGCTAATTGAAACGCGATTAAAGTTCCAATTCCCATACCGATTATGCCAAACAAAATACATGCGAACATAAACCACTTAGCTACGGTATAATCATAGCCAAGATTTTGCGATGGATTTGCCATAACTGCTCCTTAAATAGAAATTAAAATAATCTGCTAATTATAATCTTAAAAAAAATAAACTAAGCTTAATTTGTAATAATTTTGAAATCTTTTTTATAAAATTCTAAAAAAATTCTATTATTTCTCTCGTGTAATTTATATTCATTTAAGCAATCTAGCTCATCTTTTACGAATGAGCCTTTGTATAAAATAAATTTAGTATTATCATTGGTTATATCATTACATAAAGTAACAATTAGTTCTGTTTTTGCAAAAGCTCTTGAAGTTATCAAATCGCATTTTAAGTCTTTTTCACATTCAACTTTTATAGGTTTAATAAACACATTATCTAAATTAAACTTAGCTTTAATTAGCGATAAAAATGCTGATTTTTTATAACTTGGCTCATACAAATAAAAATTACAATCTCTTTTTAAAAAAGCTAAAAATATAGCAGGAAAACCAGCACCTGAGCCAATATCTGCTATATTAATTCCTGATTTAAATTCTACGAAATTAAGTATTTCAATACTATCAAGTGCTGCTGCTTTTATATCTTTTAATCTTGTAATATTATGAACTTTATTGTATTTTTTTAATTCATCTTCATATGAATTTATAAAAGCTAAAAATTCATTATTCATTTAGCATATGCCCCATTTTGCAAGATTTAACTTTTAGATATTGTTTATTGTATTCATTGCTTTGCATTATTAATGGTATGCGTTTTACATCTTTACTAATAGCTTTTAATTTTAAAGGATTATTTGTAAGCAATCTTACGCTTTTAATTTTGTAATATTCAAGTATAAAATCAACTATTTTATAATCTCTTTCATCATCTTTAAAGCCTAGTTTTAAATTCGCTTCAAGTGTATCAAATCCATTATCTTGTAAATTATAAGCATTTACTTTATTAAATAGACCTATTCCACGACCTTCTTGACGAAGATAAATAACCATTCCGCCATTTGCTTCAATATATCTTAAAGATGCTTTTAATTGGTCTCTACAATCGCATTTAAGCGAACCTAAAGCATCACCTGTAAGGCATTCAGAATGTATGCGAACATTAATCTCATCACTAATTTCGCCTTTCATAATTACTAAATGCTCTTTTTCGTTTTCTTTAAAAGATTGGATAATAAAATTTCCAAATCTTGTAGGTAAATTTGCTTGTTTTGAAATTTCAACTAACATTGTTTAACTCTTTTTTGATTTAATTAGCCTTAATTATACAAAAAAAGGAGTTTAGTGTGCGTAAATTTAGACGACTTAGAAAAAGCCCTATAATTAGGGATTTAGTAAAGGAAAACCAACTTAGCTTAAACGATTTGATTTACCCTTTATTTGTAGTAGATAAAAAAAGTGCAAAAATTGAGATTAAATCAATGCCAGGAGTTTATCAATTAGGATTTGATGAATTACTAGCAGAATGTAATGAATGTTTAAAGCTTGGAATTAAGAGTATTTTATTATTTGGCGTATTAGATGAAAGTGCAAAAGATAGCTGCGGAAGTGATGCAATGAGCGATAATGGGCTTATAGCTCGTGCTATTAGAGCTATTAAAGAGCGTTTTGGTGATAGCTTATATTTAATTGCAGATTTGTGCTTTTGTGAATACACAGACCACGGACATTGCGGAGTATTAGATGAAGATGGGTATTTAAATAATGAAATTACGCTTTTAAATTCTAGCAAACAAGCTTTAGTAATGGCTAGAGCTGGTGTGGATATGATTGCACCTAGTGGAATGATGGATGGAATAATAAAAACTTTAAGAACTACTTTAGATGAAAATGGCTTTGATACTTTACCTATTATGGCTTATTCAACCAAATTCGCAAGTGCATACTATGGACCTTTCCGTGATGTGGCTAATTCAGCTCCTAAAAAAGGCGATAGAAAAGCTTATCAAATGGATTATGCAAACGGAAAAGAAGCTTTGAATGAAAGCTTAGAAGATGAAAAACAAGGTGCTGATATATTGATGGTAAAACCTGCTTTAGCATATTTAGATGTAGTTAAAGAAATTAGCCAAAACTCACTACTTCCACTATGCGTTTATAATGTAAGCGGAGAGTATTCAATGCTTAAAAACGCTGGAATAGCTGGGCTTGTAGATTATCCAAAAATCTTAATGGAAACTATGATTAGTTTTAAAAGAGCGGGTGCAAAACTAATAATCACTTATCACGCTAAAGAATTAGCCGAAATGTTAAGGGGATAAAAATGGATTTTAGTGTATTAGCAAAATATCAAACAAGTGGCCCAAGATATACTTCATATCCAACAGCTATTGAGTTTGGCGAAGATTATAAATATGATGATTTTATAAAAGATTTAGAAAGTAACGAGAATAAGCCTTTATCGCTTTATTTTCACTTGCCGTTTTGTCGTTCGGCTTGTTATTTTTGTGGCTGTAATGTAATTTATACAGCTAATGAAGATAAAAAAGAAAGGTATTTAGATTATATTTTAAGAGAGCTGGATATTTTAAAAACTCATCTTAAAACAAAAAAAGCTATTCAAATGCACTTTGGTGGTGGAACACCTACATTTTTTAGTGCAGCTCAACTTGAAATCTTGCTTAAAAAAATTAATGAAATATTTGAGTTTTTACCTGATAGTGAGCTTTCTTGTGAGATTGACCCTAGATTTTTAAATGTTGAACAAATGAGCGTATTTGCAAAATACGGCATAAATAGAATTAGCTTTGGTGTGCAAGATTTTGACCCTAAAGTGCAAAAAGAAATTCATAGAATTCAACCTTACGAAATTACAGAAAATGCAGTAAAACTAGCAAGAGCAAATGGAGTAAAAAGTATAAATACTGATTTAATTTACGGACTTCCTTATCAGGATTTAAACTCATTTAGCAAAACGCTTGAGACAATTTTAAAAATAAATCCTGATAGACTTGCTGTATTTAATTACGCTCATGTGCCTTGGATTAAAAAGAATATGAGAAAATTTGATGAAAGCACTATTCCTGAAGCTAAAACTAAGTTAGAAATTCTAAAACATACTGCGAAATTTTTAGGCGAAAATGGTTATAAAATGATAGGAATGGATCATTTTGCTAAACCAAATGATGAATTATTTAAGGCTTTAGAAAATGGCACACTTCATAGGAATTTTCAAGGATATACTACAAAAAGTGGAGCTATTTTGGTTGGCGTTGGGCTTACTAGTATTGGAGAAGGACTTAATTATTACGCACAAAACTATAAAGATTTAAACCTTTATGAAGCAGCTATTGATAATGGCAAGTTACCATTTCATAGGGGAATTAAACTTAATAATGATGATTTAATTAGAAAAGCTGTAATAATGAGCTTAATGGCTAATTTTAGTCTTAATATTAAAGAAATTGAAAAAGAATTTAAAATAGTATTTTGGGATTATTTTAACGACGCAAAAGAGTATTTAAAAACTTATGCTGAATTTTTACAAATTAGTGATGATGAAATAAAAGTAAATGAAACAGGCACATTATTAATCCGTAATATTTGTATGGGATTTGATGCTTATATGAAAAATAAAGGTGAAAAGACCTTTTCAAAAACATTATAAAGGTAAGTAAATGTATGAATTAGCAAAAAAAGTTATATTTAAGTTTGACCCTGAAGATATGCACCATTTAGTAATCAAAGCTCTTAAAACTCAAAGATTTTTAAAAGTAGTTGATTATAAAAAAACTTATAAGAATTTAGAAAATGAATTAATCAATATGAAATTTTCTAATCCTATTGGACTTGCAGCAGGATTTGATAAAAATGCTGAAGTGGTAGCTCCTTTAGCAAATCTTGGCTTTGGTTTCATTGAAGTCGGAGCAATCACTCCTAAGGCTCAGCCAGGTAATCCTCGCCCAAGAATTGAAAGATTAGTAGATGAGCTTAGCATTCGCAATGCAATGGGGTTTAATAATGACGGCGTAGAAGTTGCAAAAGCAAATTTAATGCGTGAGAATTTCTCAAAACTACCTCCGATTTTTATAAATATAGGTAAAAATAAAATTACACCTAATGAAGAAGCGATAAATGATTATGAGATTTTAGTTCGTGAGCTAAAGCCTTATGCAGACGCTTTTGTAATTAATATAAGTTCGCCTAATACTCCAAATCTAAGAGATTTACAAAATGCTAAATTTATTGAAGAAATTTTTACTAGGCTAAATGCTATTAATGATGTGCCAAAATTTATAAAATTTGCTCCTGATATGGATTTTGGCTTGGCTACTGAATTAAGTCTAACAGCTTTAAATGCTAATGCTTGCGGAGTGATTTTAAGCAATACTACGCAAGATTATTCGCTTAGCAAAAAGCCTGATTTAACCAAGGTTGGCGGCTTAAGTGGTAAAGTATTAGCCGAAAAGTCTTTAAATATGCTAAAAGCAATCGCACCAAGCGTGCATAAAAAAGGCATAATTATTAGTAGTGGCGGGATATTTGACGCAGCTCAAGCTTATGAGCGTATAAAATGGGGTGCTAGTTTAGTTCAAGTGCTTTCATCTATGATTTTCGTTGGACCTAGAATTGCTAGAAATATAAATGATGAGCTTACAAAATTAATAGAAAACGATGGCTTAAGCTCAATTAATCAAGCCATCGGCGTAGAATTATAAGAATTTGAAATTCCTATTTCAAATTCTTGATTTTTCGCATTGCTAGAATATAGACTAAAATAAATGAAAATAAAAATAATCTATTCATATATTCATAAAAAATACCGCTTCTATCAAAGCAAATAATTTGAATATAAAAAGCTATAAAAGATATTAGAGTGATTATTTTTGTAATTGCTCTAATGTTTGATTTATAGTGATTTAATAAATAAAATATATCAATATAAATAATAGGCATTATTATTATGCTAAGTTCAGTTAATGCCATTATAAACACTATTCCAACGATAAAAATAGTTAAAACAATAGTAATACCAAGATAAAAACTAAAAGGTATTATCAAATTAGTCTTACTAGCAATTGAGCTAAAATCTAAAGTTAAAAAATAAGCTAAAGAGCGTTTTGGAGTAATCTCATTAAAATGCCTTTCTTTTATCATTGATAAAATCAGTGCAAGTATGAAAAAAATAATAAAACCAATGGCTTTATAATTAATTGAAAGCATAAAATTATCTTCTAAATAAACCCTAAGCCAATGAAAGCATACTAAATAATAATCAATAAGATAAAACGCTATTATTACAATGATAGTTTTGATTATTTTATTTTTTGTGATTGAATTAAGCCTTTGTAAAGTGCTAAGAATTAGTGTAAAATCAATAGCAAGATAAAAATTAGCATATAAACCCTGAAAAACAATTTGAGAATAACTCATAAAATCATTTTTAATAAAAGTAAAATCTACATTATTAGCTAAAAATAAACGCACAAATCTTGAAAACTCTATCAAACAATAAAACAAGCTAAATGCTAAAATCGGAAAAACAAAAATCATAAAGGCATACGAACGCCTACTCATAGTAGCTCTTAAATCAAAATTAGCTACATTAATCAAAGCTTCTTTTATGCAATTCATTTTGTATACCCCCCCCATTAACAACTCACAAATATCAACACCTAAAAACTTTGCTTATATTATACAAATGTTCTAGGTTAAAATGTTTGCCGTTTTTATTATTTTCGCAATTTGAATAAAAGGCTATTGATTTTATGCCTATACTTAGGGCTAAATCTAGTTGGCTTATGTTTTTTTCGGTTCTAAATTTTTTAACATTACTTGATACTAATTTATAAAATTCTTCTATTTCTTCAGTGTTTTTCATACATTATCCTATAGGTAAAATCTAATAATTTAAACAATATAAAATTTAAAATCTATATCCTATAAGATGAATTAATGTATTTATGATAAATTTGATTTTAAATTTATTTAAGGAGAAAAAATGAAAAAATTATTTTTGTTTTCATTAGTTGCATTAGCTTTTAGCTCTTGTGCGGCTATTCAAGACTTTGGAAGTTATACTGAAGGTACTGAGATTACTCAAGCTGAACTTGATAGTATTGTGGTTAATAAATCTAAAAAAAGCGACCTAGAAGAGAAGTTTGGGGCACCTAGCAGAATTAGTTCTTCTAGTGAATGTGAAATGTGGCATTATGATTTTGTTAGGATTAGACATATTGGCTCAAATGTAAATGATTCTAATGTTTTTTGTATCAATAAAAAAGGCATAATAATTAAAAAACTAAAAAGTAAAGCAAAAAGTAATAACCCATTATTAAGATAAGAAATTATGAAAGATTTTTTTAATAAAACATTTGCAGAGCTTAATCCTAGTTATTATTTTAGGTATTTATTTTTGGCATTGTAATATCTGTTTTATTTTTATGTTAATAACTAACTTAGTCGGTAATATAGTTGCGTCTATTGGATTAATATATTTATGTTATTACCACAGCAAAAATCAAAACTAAAATTTGGCTTTTAAAGCCAAATTTATATTTTATAGTATTGATAAATGGTATCCATACAAGTATTTGAATACAGATTTTTTACTAAAACGATTATTAAAAAATAACTTCTTACTACTAGCCCACAAATATATTTTCATTTTTAGAACAATTAATAAGTAAGCATTAATAAATCTATGTTGTATTGTAGCCTATTTGCTTTGAATATTTATCTTTTATTATTAAAGATTTTAATCATTTCATTATTATAAAAATCTAGCTAAATTTATTAGAAAAATTTTTTTATAACAATTATCAAATAGTCTTATTTTATTGACTACACTTACGATTATTTTTTAACTACAATTTGTGCTTTTTAACGAATTTAAATCAAATTCTAAGATACTTTTCCTAAACTACACTAAATCACCATTCAAAGCTCTTTTATGTTTTTAGCCAATCTTTTATACAAATTCTTTTAAACTTCAAAACCTCATCAATTCTTACTATAAACTAAATAATCCCAAAAACTAGATTTGTATCTAATAATTTTAAATTAAAAAGACAACACAAGGATTTATAAAAATTATCAAAATATAAAACTACAAATTTATATAAGATTTGACTTTTGACTAACGATTCTAAAATTACAAAATACATTTTCTTACTTTTTTGTAAAAAGTATTATTGCATTTACTTCACAAACAATAACCAAATAAAATTCACAATATATTAATCTGCTACAATATAAAAAAATATTTAAAGGTTGAAAATGAGTATAAAAAAATACAAAAACAAAACTATAGAAATATTTAAAAGTATTTTTCTATTTTTGAAAAAAATCTACAAATGGATACAAGAAAAACTTGCAACGCCTATAAACAAAGAACAAAATGATGAAGATTTTTTCCAAACTAACAGAATAACAACAAGATGGATATATAAAAATATTAAAAAATATGGACAAATATCTCTTGCTTTAGGGCAAATTTTATTATTTTTAATAATTGCCGGTTCTGTTTTAAATTATGCAAAAACATATGTTTTAGACTTAAGTTATCAGGTAGATTTAACATTTGAACAATTTATAGCATTTGGATTTTCAAATTTATTCTATGCGTTTATGTATATAATTCTTCTCTATTTACCATTAGAAGTTTTCTTGTTTTCTTCTACTAGTAAAAATACAATATCAAAAATTATCAACTTTTGCTTTGGAATGTATTTAACAATAATAGCATTTTTACTATTTATAAACTCACATAAAACATTACATAACTTTATACAAACTAACGTTATATACTACAGTATAACAATAATAATTGCGATTTTCATTACATGGAAGAAAGAAAAAATTTATAAAATTTCAAACATTGTTAGAATAACTTATGTTATTATAAGTTTGTTTATATTTTTACTAACAGACTACAGCACTATGAAAGCAACGGGTATAGGAAACTATAACGCTACAATAATGGTTAATAAAAATAGTTTTATAAAAGATATATTTGATGGTTTTTATGACAAAAATAACAAATATCACTATAAAGGCGATTATATTGAGTTAAAAGATGTGAAAGTATTATCAACTTTAGGAGATATTGCTTATGTGGAATTATGTAGTGAAAATATGGAGATAGGTAAAACATTAGAAAAAAATTGTAAAAAAACCATAAAGGTTGAATTTATCAAAAAAGACATTCACATAATAAGAAATGGTAAAAAGCAAAATGTTGCTAATACAGAAAATGGTAGCAATAAAACAAACAAAAAAGACAAAAAAGAAAATGAACAAGATTTAGAAAAATCTAAAGAGAATAAAAAAGAAGAAAGCACTACAAAAAATAACTAGAATTTGAAAATAACAATCTAATTATATTCAATTATTACAAAGCTAGCCTATAGGCTAGCTAAATATATTAATCATCACCTAAATAATCTTCATTATTTGGATTATGTGCATCAGCCCAATCATCCATACAAGCATCGTTATTTGGATTATTAATATCTGACCATAAATCTAATTCTTCTTGAGACATTGCCATTTTATTCTCCTTTTTTATTGCTATTTTTATTAGCTGCTCTTTGAGCTCTTGCTGCAAAACTATCTTTGCTTACAATACCACCATTTCTCTTAGCTTCGCTTGATTGAATTCTTGCTGCTGCTTCTTTATCCATCGCGTTTTTATTCATCGCGTTCTCCTTAAAAATTATTTTAGTTTTGCAAAACTTACAAAATGATATAATAATAACCAGGGACATTTGGGGACAAAAAAATGAAAACAAACAAAGAAATAACAGAAGAACTTAAGGAAAAAATAAAAAATTATATTATCATCAACAATACAACTCTTGCTAAAGTTGCTAAAGAATTAGCAGAGCAAGTAGAGAATTTAACATCTAATGAAGATATAAAAAATTTTTATGAATCATTAAAAAAATTGTTAAATAGAGATAGTAACAATCCAAGACGTGATACTATAGAAAAATTGCAAAAATACTATAATTATTTAAGCCCCCAAGATAGATTTGAATTCGAAAGACAAGTTCTTGGAGATGATTTTGTTAATTCTAGACTAAAGTATAGAAATCAAAATTACTTCTCACAATAATTTAAATTTTTATCAAATGTTTTATTAAAACCTTTACTATTTTCATAATAAGGGTATTTTTTTTGTGTCAACTTCAAAGCACATATACACTCTTGCTTATTAGCTGTAAAAGGTAAGACTCCAATACAAGAATTAATAATTGCATATTCTTGTTCAATAGAATATCTATTTTCATAAGCTAAAACAGTACTATTTAAAATACTAACTAAAATTAAACCTGGTGAAAGTTTTTTCATTTTATTCCTTTGAATTGATATTAGAATTTTAATTTTATTAAAAAACTCTAAAATAAATATTAAAATATTTAATGGGTTAAATAAAATTAAAGCTTAATGTAAATATTTTTAAATTTCTTTTTCTATTTTAGTAATTTTATTCGCTCGTAATAATCAGGCATAAATCCTAAAAGCGTGGTATAAAAAGCCTTTGAGTGATTAGCGTGATAAAGGTGTGTTAATTCGTGCATAATCACTGCTTCTATTGCTAATATATCTTTTTTAATTAATTCGGTATTTAGATTTATATAAGATTTTTTAGTATTGCAAGAACCCCAACGAGTTTTCATTTTTCGCACTTTCAAAGCTTTTATATCTTTACCAACAATCACACAAAATCTTTTTAAAATTTCGCTAAAGATTTCTTTTGATTGAATTTTATAAAAATCATTAAGTAATTTTTCTTTATTTTCATCATTTTCAAGACATTTTAAAATAATTTTATCATTGTGAATTTCTACATTTTTTGAAATTCCT
>NZ_JACGAY010000024.1:0-34425 GCF_020137705.1 Campylobacter sp. RM9333 | reverse complement strand
CACTACTAATTACTTAGACTTATATCAAATAGGTTTAGGCTTAGGACATAGATTTAGTATAAATAATAATTACTTAGAGCCTAATATTAAATTAATAGCTACTAGATTTAAGGACTTAGACTTAAAAGGAACTAATGCAAGTATAGAAACTAAAAAAGGTCTTCAAGCTAGTATAAAAGCAGGAGTTAAAGCAGGGGTTGAGTTTAACAAAAACTTTAGCTTAGTTACTGAATTACAATACTTTAAAGACCTAAATGCTCTTTCAAAAAGTAAAGTAGTAGCTCTTTTAGAAAACAATTTTAACAATATCCAAGATAGTGGCTTGAATGCTAAAATAGGATTTTTAGTAAAACCAAATTCTAAATTAGACATTAATGCTGATTTTACAAAGAATATTTCTAATGAGTTTGATACAGGATATAGATTAAACTTAGGATTTAGCTATAAGTTTTAATTAGAACTTTATAAGTTCTAATTAACTTAGCTTTATTCTAAATACAAAGCTATTTCATCTGATATTAAATAGTTTTTATTAAATACTTTATTATCTTTTATAAAAACTAAATCTTTTAAATCATCTAATTTCTTTTTATCTTTTGTTTGATATTGTTTTGGTTAATTAGAACTTGAGTAGTTCTAATTTTTATCTATCTATTATATTTTTAGGTAGAGTGATGATATTTTTCATAAGTATAAAAGGACTTGTTAATATATCTTTAGCTAGGCTAGTTTTATATTCAAGATTGTCTAAACTACCGCTAATTTTTAATTGAGTAGCTATTTTATTATCCTTACCGCCTATAAATATTTCTTTTACGATAGGAATATTGCTTATGATTTTATTTGTATTTTTTAGAGTAAAAATATTAAGAGTAATATCTGCTGTTTTTGATTTTGTATTAATAATGCCTTGACCGCTACAATCTATGTTGTAACCTAAAATATTAACCTTATCAATATTTATAATGTCATTTTTATTTCTAAATTCAATTGAGCCAAATTTTATCCCTAAACCTTTTTTTGTAAAACCCGGCTTATTAAAAGTTACTAAAGCCGGTATGCTTTCTATAAATGCGATTAGATTTATGTAGTTTTTGGTATTTGATAAATAGGCATTTCTTATATTAATTAAGCCTTCATAATCACTTAAAGTATTGCCTTTTGCATCTAAATCAATTTCTCCACTTATAAAAACTTCTTTATTTACGATTTCATTTAGTGCTTGATGGCTTAGTTCTCTTAGGTAGGCTTTAAAATTGTTTTTTCCTATTTGGGCTATCAAATCTCCACCTTTAATAAAACTTGCACTGATTGAAGTTTCATAAGGATTTTTATTCAGTTTTAAATTCTTGAAATTAAATAAAAAATCTTTATAAATAATCTTAGAATTTAATAAATTAAGAGCTATATTATTATTGCTATCATTATTTTCATCATTATTTAATTTATTTGCGTCTATTATTAGATTATTTAGATTAATAGTTGTTTTATTGTTTTGAGAATTTAAATTAATAAGATTGCTTTTGGTATTTATTGTGGTTATGTTGTTTTGAATACTTATATAAAAGTCATCTTGAGTATATTTATAATTATTATCTAAATTATTTGGATTATTTTTATATAAATTAAAATCAAATTTAGCATTAAATATATTTACAAAAAATGCCCCATCTTTACTACTTAATTCAATATCTCCATCATTAAAATTTAATTTTTTAAGTTGCTTTGAATAACTAACAATACTTGAAATATCGCTTTTTATAAGTAAATTTTTATCAAAATATATTGTGGTATTTAATGCCGGAAAATCTAAAGTTTTATTATTTAGATTTAAATTCATTTTTGCTTTATCGCTGTAATAAAAATAATCTTTATAATCAATTCCTAAAGTCTTTATATTTACACTTGCTAATTTGGTTTTAGTATCTAAATTTATATCCGCATTGCTTATTTTTAATTCTTTTGTATCTGCATTACCTTGAATTGCTACTAAATTATCATTTACACTTATATTTAAATTAGCGTTAAAGTTAAAATTACTAAAAGAATAATTTCCATTGGTTTTAACATCTACTTTTACATTGTGAGTATGGTCGTTATTTAGTTTTATATTAACTAAGGTGCTTGTTTTACCACTATTTTGCTTTAACCCTAAAACAACATTATAAGCATTTAGTATTTTTTCTATTTCACTATTGTAAAGCGCATTATTTGAGATGATATTTATATCAATATTTGGCTTTAATAAATTATCTATTGTTAAATTAAATTCATCAATAGTTGTGATATTGTCTTGAGAATTTACATTATTTGCTAATAGCTTTAAACTATAATCTTTTAAGCTTAATTTAACTTCTTTTGCATAAGCATTTGGTGCTTTATCATTATAATTTGCAATTACATTTGTAAAAACACCTTCTCCTAAGGTATTTTCTAGTTGATTATTTTTTATTTTTACAATAAAGCTACCTTTAAAATTATCAAATTTTACTCTAGTTATTAGCCATTCTTTTAGTATTGGTTTTAAATAATTTTCAATATGTTTAAATGCTTCTTGCTGATTTTTAATCTCTAAATTATCAACGCCTAATAAAAAATCATTTTTTGTATTTATTATATTTATTTTTGCGTTTAAATCATTGTTTATAGAGTGTAAATATCCTTTAATTTCAACATCTTTAGCTATCTTTATATCTCCATAAAAATATAAGTTTTTATATTTTAGATTTGTTATGTTTGCTAAAAGCTCATTTGAGTATAGATTTATTTTTATATTTGCTTCAATATCATCTGATTGGATATTTAATTGGTTTTCATCATAATATATTTTGACTAAAGCATCATTTATTTGAATATTTTTTATATTAATACTTTGAAAAAATAAAAATACTTGTTTGTATTCTTTAAGGCTTAATATTTTTTTTCTAATTTGATTTATATCTAGTGCTTCGTTGCTATTTGCTTTTTTTATATAAACTTTATTTATATTTAAGATTAGTTTTTTATCAAGTTTCAAATAAAGCTCAGAGATTTCAATATTAATTAATTTAAAATCCTTAATTGAAATTCCATTGGCTAATACAAATACAAAGGCGATTATTAAGAATATGAATATAAAAAGAATTTTAATTATTTTATTTATGTGTTTTGATGTTTTAAGCATTTTTGTCCTAGCGATTTTGTTTTACTTATTGCAGCCTGTTAAGTCAAATTCTGTTGTATTTATACCACAAGGCTCTAATGCTAAAATTATAACAAGTTTAAATAACACTAAATTGCAATTTAGCAAAATAGACCAATATTTGTTATTATTTTTTGGACACCCGCAAAGTGGTTGGATAGCAGTATCTAAACCTATTTTAACAAGATATGAATTTTTAAAAGAGCTAACTACAAATAAAGCAGCGTTAGTTAATCTTACTTTAATTCCAGGTGAAACAAGTGAATATTTTTTAAGAGAAATTGCAGCAAAAAAACTTAATTTAAATCCTGATAAATTATTAGATGAATTATATTCTCAATCAAATAGAAAAGAAGGTATGCTAACTCCTGATACTTATTCAATTCCATTAGGAATTAGTGAAAGATTGTTTATAAAATATTTATTAGAATTTACAAAAAAAAGAAATGAAACAATTAGTAAAAAAGTTTTTGGAGATTATACTGAATATAAATTTTATAGATTTATTATAGTAGCTAGTATTATTCAAAAAGAAGCTGCTAATGAAAGCGAAATGCCTATTGTAGCGAGTGTTATTTATAATAGATTAAATAAAGGTATGAAACTACAAATGGATGGAATGCTAAATTATGGTATGAATTCTCACATAAAAGTAACTCCACAAATGATTAGAGAAGATAATTCAGAATTTAATTCTTATAAAAATTCTGGTTTACCAAGTGTTTCAATTTGTAACGTTTCTACACAAGCAATTTTGGCAGCAATTTCTCCAGCTAAGACAAATTATTTATATTTTATGAGAGATAAAAGGACTGGTACACATAGGTTTAATACAACTTTAGCGGCTCACGAAAAAGAAATAGAAAGGCAAAGATAAGAGTAATTTAATTTTTTTTGATTTACTCTTTTTTAACTTAGCAGTTATACATTCATCTAAAATTTAATTAAAGGAGTTACGATGAGTATTGTATATACTTTCACAGATGAATCGCCAGCGTTGGCAACTTTAAGTTTTTTACCAATTGCAAAAGCTTTTTTAAAGCATGCAAATATTGAAATTACTACAGCTGATATTTCATTGGCAGCAAGAATAGTTTCTAGTTTTCCAGAGTGTTTAAAAGATGAGCAAAAGTGTGAAGATGCACTTGCAAAACTTGGTGAATTAGTAAAACTTGATGGAGCAAATGTAATTAAAACTCCAAATATTTCTGCTTCTATTCCGCAACTTAAAGCTTGCATAAAAGAATTACAATCAAAAGGATATAATGTTCCAAATTATCCAGATGAACCACAAAATGATAGCGAAAAAGCAATCAAAGAAAAATATGCAAAAGTTTTAGGTTCTGCTGTAAATCCTGTTTTAAGACAAGGAAACTCAGATAGAAGAAGCACAAAAGCTGTAAAAGAATACGCAAAAGCAAATCCATATAGAACAAAAACCTTTAGTAAAGATAGTAAAAGTTGTGTAACTTGTATGAGTAGCGATGACTTTTTCTCTAATGAAAAGGCAACTTTAATCAAAGAAAACGGCACTGCTAAATTATATAAAGTTGTAAATGGGGCTAAAACTGAGCTAAAATCTTTTGATGTTGTAAAAGATGAAGTAATGGACGCGACTTTTATGAATGTTGCAAAACTAGATGAGTTTTATGAAAAACAAATCAATCACTGCAAACAAGAAAATATTTTATTCTCGCTTCATTTAAAAGCAACTATGATGAAAGTAAGTGACCCTGTATTATTTGCTCACGCTTTAAAAGTTTATTTTAAAGATTTATTTGCTGAATTTGGCGATGAGTTTGCAAATCTAGGCATTAATCCAAACAATGGTTTAAGTGAGCTTTTAAGTAAGGTTGAAAACTCAAGCAAAAAAGATTTAATCTTAAAAAGATATGAAGAAATATTAAATACAAGAGCACCAATTTCTATGGTTAATTCTGATAAAGGTATTACTAATCTTCATGTTCCAAGTGATGTAATTGTAGATGCTTCAATGCCTGCAATGCTTAAAAATGGTGCTAAATTGTGGGATAAAAATGGTGCAGAAATGGATACAAATGCTGTTATTCCTGATCAAACATATGCAACAATTTATCAAGCAGTTTTAGATGATATGAGAGCTAATGGAAGTATTAATCCAAGTGTGGTTGGTTCGGTTAGCAATGTTGGTTTAATGGCTAAAAAAGCTCAAGAATATGGCTCTCATGATAAAACTTTCATAGCTGATTGCGACGCTACTTATCAAATAGAGTTAAATGGCGAAGTTTTATTATCACATGAAGTTAAAAAGGGTGATATTTATAGAATTAATTTAGCAAAACCTGATGCGATAGCAAACTGGATAAAACTTGCAAAACAAAGATGTGAATTAAGTGGCGAGCAAGGAATTTTTTGGCTTGATAGTAAAAGAGCAAGTGATAGAATAATCATTGATTTAGTTAAAAAAGAATTAGGAGAAACTTTCTTAATCTTAAGCCCTTATGAAGCTTGCAAAAAAAGTTTAGAAATTATTAGAAGTGGTAAAAATTGTATATCAATTACAGGTAATGTTTTAAGAGATTATTTAACAGACCTTTTCCCAATACTTGAATTAGGAACAAGTGCGAAAATGCTTTCAATAGTTCCAATGCTAAATGGCGGAGCTATGTTTGAAACAGGTGCGGGTGGTTCTGCTCCAAAACAAGTTGAGCAAGTTGTATTAGAAAATCACTTAAGATGGGATAGCTTAGGCGAGTTTTTAGCTCTTCAAAGCTCACTTGAATTTGAAGGAAACAAAGGCAATGCAAAAGCAAAAGTTATGGCAGAAGCTTTTGATGAAGCAATATCTCATTATTTAAATGAAAATAAAGCTCCAAGTAGAAATGCGAAAGAAAACGATAATAGAACAAGTCATGTGTATTTTGCAATATATTTAGCGAATGCACTTGCTAAGCAAAATAATGATGAAAGTATGAATAAGTTTTTTAAAGTTATTGCTGATAAACTTAATTCAAATTCTTCTAAAATCATTGAAGAATATATGAATGAAGAAGGTAAAGCAGTTGAATTAGGTGGATATTATGTTTTAGGCGAAGTAGCTGAAAAGATAATGAGACCAAGTGTTACATTTAATGAAATTTTAAAATCAATTTAAGGAGAAAATATGAATATACACGAATATCAAGCAAAAGAAATTTTTGCTAAATTTGGTGTGCCTACTTTAAAAGGTAAGGTTGCATTTAGTGTTGAAGAAGCTGTTGCAAACGCAAAAGAATTAGGTGGAAGTGTTTGGGCTGTAAAAGCTCAAATCCACGCTGGTGGTCGTGGTTTAGGTGGCGGTGTAAAAATCGCTAAGAATTTAGATGAAGTTAAAATGTATGCTGAAAAAATATTAGGTATGAACCTTGTAACTCATCAAACAGGACCAGAAGGAAAACTTGTTAGAAAACTTTATATTGAAAGTGGTGCAAATATTGCTAAAGAATATTATTTAGCACTATTATTTAATAGAATGGAAGAAAAAATCACAATCATTGCTTCAAGTGAAGGTGGTATGGATATAGAAAAAGTTGCAGCAGAGCAACCTGAAAAAATAGCAAAAGTTACAATTGACCCTGCAATTGGCTTTAAAATGTTTCACGGACTTGAAGTAGTAAAAGTTTTAGGTCTAAATAAAGATGAAGGTAAAAAATTAATAACATTTATAGATAAATTATATAAATTATATTTAGCAAAAGATGCAAATTTAGTAGAAATTAACCCATTAATCAAAACTGCAGAAGGCGAGTTTTTCGCACTTGATGCTAAGATGAGTTTTGATGATAGTGGTCTTTATAGAAATCCAGATATTGCAGAATTAAAAGATGAAACAGAAGAAAACCCAGCAGAGCTAGAAGCTAGTAAATATGGTTTAAGTTATGTAAAACTTGATGGCGATGTGGCTTGTATGGTAAATGGTGCAGGTCTTGCAATGGCTACAATGGATATTATTAATTATAGTGGCTGCAAACCAGCAAACTTCTTAGATGTTGGTGGTGGAGCAAGTGCTGAAACCGTTGCAAAAGCATTTGAGATTATTATGAGAGATAAGAATGTAAAAGTAATTTTCATAAATATTTTTGGTGGTATCGTAAGATGTGATAGAATTGCAAATGGTGTTTTAGAAGCTACAAAAACAACTAAAATTGATATTCCTGTAGTAGTTCGCTTAGATGGAACAAACGCTAAAGAAGCAAAAGAAATTCTAGATAATTCAGGTCTTAAAAATATTCACGCAGCAACAGATTTTGCAAATGGTGCTGAAATTGTAAAAAGCTTAGTAAAGTAAGGAGAAAAAATGAGTATATTAGTAAATAAAAATACAAAAGTAATAGTTCAAGGCTTTACAGGTAAAGAAGCTACATTTCACGCAGAACAATGTATTGCTTATGGCACAAATATAGTTGGTGGTGTAACTCCATTTAAAGGTGGAGAAACTCATTTAGGAAAGCCTGTATTTGATACGGTTAAAGAAGCAGTTAGTAAAACTGGTGCTGATACAAGTTTAATTTTCGTTCCTCCTTTTGCTGTTGGAGATAGTATCATTGAAGCTGCTGATGCAGGAATTAAACTTGCAGTAGTAATCACAGAACATACTCCTGTAAAAGATATGATGTTTGCAAAAGCTTATGCAAATAAAAAAGGTATGAAAATCATTGGACCAAACTGCCCAGGAATTATCACTGCAGATGAATGTAAATTAGGAATTATGCCAGGCTTTATATTTAAAAAAGGAAATATCGGTGTAATTTCTAAAAGTGGAACTTTAACTTATGAAGCAGCAAATCAAGTTGTTTTAGGTGGTTATGGAATTACAACTGCAGTTGGAATTGGAGGAGACCCAATCATAGGTCTTGCTTATAAAGAATTATTAGCTGAATTTGAAAAAGATAGCGAAACTAAAGCTATAGTTATGATAGGTGAAATTGGTGGAAGTTTAGAAGTTGAAGCTGCTAAATTTATAAAAGAAAATATCACAAAACCTGTTGTAGCATTTATAGCAGGTGCAACTGCTCCAAAAGGTAAAAGAATGGGTCACGCAGGTGCTATTGTAGGAAGTGCTGATGAAAGTGCTGCTGCTAAAAAAGAAGCTTTAAAAAGCTATGGTGTTCATGTAGTTGATTCTCCTGCAGATATCGGTAAAAAAATCAAAGAAATTTTAAAATAATTAAAGCCTAGATAATCTAGGCTTAGAAAGGTTAAAAATGGAAAATAATAATAATGCACCTGTATGGGTGGATGAAAAAAGATGTAAAGCCTGTAATATATGCGTAAGCTATTGTCCTATGGGCGTTATTGCTATGAGAGATGAACCAAGTGCTGTTTTAGGTCAAATGATTGAAGTAGTTAATCCAGAATCATGCATAGGTTGTAGAGATTGTGAAACTCATTGTCCTGATTTTGCGATTAATGTTGCAGATGCTAAAGGCTTTAAATTTGCAAAACCTACTCAAGAAGGTAAAGATAGAGCGGCTGCAATTAAAGCTAACAATTTTAAAAAGTTAAAGGCGTAAAGATGAGAGAAGTAATATCAACAGGAAATAATTTAATAGCTCAAGCTGCAATTGATTGTGGTTGTTCTTTTTTTGGTGGTTATCCAATAACTCCTAGTAGTGAGATAGCTCATGAATTAAGCCATATGCTACCAAAAGCTGGTGGAACATTTATTCAAATGGAAGATGAAATAAGTGGAATTAGCGTTGCACTAGGTGCGGCTATGAGTGGTGCAAAAGCAATGACTGCAAGTAGTGGTCCTGGAATTAGCTTAAAAGCAGAACAAATAGGGCTTGCATACATAGCTGAAATTCCAATCGTAATAGTAAATGTTATGCGTGGTGGTCCATCAACTGGTCTTCCAACTCGTGTTGCTCAAGGCGATTTATTTCAAGCAAAAGCTCCAAGCCATGGAGATATAGCAAGTATTGCTATTGCACCTGCTAGTCTTGAAGAAAGCTATAATCTAACAATAACAGCATTTAATTATGCTAATAAATATTCAACTCCAGTATTTTTATTAATGGACGAAACGGTTGGACATATGAATGGTAAAGCAATTTTACCTGATGTAAAAGATTTAAAAATAGAACCACGCCGTGAATTTACAGGAGACCCAAAAGATTATAAGCCTTATAAGGCTGATATGGATGAACCTGCTACATTAAATCCATTCTTTAAAGGCTATCGTTATCATATAGCTGGTCTTCATCACGGAGATATAGGTTTTCCAACTGAAGATGGCAAAATAGTTGATTATAATATGAGAAGATTAGTTGGTAAGATTAAAAATAAAGTAGATGAATTAGCACTTTATGAAGAATATATGTTAGATGATGCTGATATTTGCATTATTGCTTACGGAAGCGTTGCTCGTGCTGCAAAAGAAGCAATTGCAAGACTTAGAGCGCAAGGATTGAAAGTAGGTTTATTTAGACCAATTACTTTATATCCAGTTCATGAGAAAAAAATAGCGCAAGTTTGCTCAAGATTTAAGAAAATTTTAGTAACAGAATTAAATATGGGACAATATTTAGAAGAAATTCAAAGAGCAAGTAAGAGAGATGATTTTGCTAGCTTACATAGAGCTAATGGTCGTCCAATAACTCCAAGTGAAATTGAAGCAAAAGTAAAGGAGAGTTTCTAATGGCTTTTAATTATGATGATTATTTAAGAGTAGATAAAATGCCTACTCAGTGGTGTTGGGGATGTGGTGATGGTGTTGTTTTAAAATGTATTATTAAAGCAATTGCAAAAATGGGTTGGAATATGGATGATGTTTGCGTAGTTAGTGGTATTGGCTGTAGTGGTCGTATGAGCTCATATGTAAATTGTAATACCGTTCATACAACTCATGGTCGTGCATTAGCTTATGCAACTGGTATTAAATTAGCTAATCCAACTAAACATGTAATAGTTGTAACAGGTGATGGCGATACAACTGCAATTGGTGGTAATCATTTAATCCATGCTGCAAGAAGAAATATTGATTTAACTCATATTATGATTAATAACTTTATATATGGACTTACAAATTCTCAAACAAGCCCAATGACCCCACAAGGATTTTACACAGTTACAGCTCAATTTGGTAATATTGACCCTACATTTGATGCTTGCGAATTAGTAAAAGCAGCTGGAGCTAGTTTTATAGCTCGTGGTAATGTAATTGACGCTGCTAAACTTGAAAATATGATTTATAAAGCAATGGCTCATGAAGGATATAGTTTTATTGATTGCTTTAGTAACTGCCATATTAATTTAGGTCGTAAAAATAAAATGGGCGAAGCTGTTCAAATGCTTGATTGGATAAGTAATCGTTCTGTTGAAAAATCTAAATTTGATAAATTAAGCGATGAAGAAAAAGTTGATAAATTCCCAGTTGGAATTTTATATGAAAATAAAACTAAACCTGAATATTGCAAAGCTTATGAAGAAGTTCGCCGTGCTGCTAAAGAAGGTAGAATGGTTAATTTAAATGCTTTAGGGGGTGCTAAATGAAATTCCAATTAAGATTTGGTGGAGAAGGCGGTCAAGGTGTAATTACCGCTGGTGAGATTTTAGCAGCTGCTTGGATGGAAAAGGGTGGAAGTAGTAAAAAAGGTGCTTATGCTATAAAAGCTAGTACATATACTTCTCAAGTTCGTGGTGGTCCAACTAAGGTTGATATTATTTTAGATGATGAAGAAATATTATTTCCTTATGCAGTTGAAGGCGAAATTACTTTTATGCTTTCAACTGCTCAAAAAGGCTATTCTGGTTTTAAAGATGGTGTTTGTGAAGGTGGAATAATAGTAGTTGAGCCAAATCTAGTAAAACCAAGTGAAGAAGATAGAAAGAAATTTAAAATATTTGAAATTCCAATCATTACAATAGCTAAAGATGAAGTTGGCAATGTGGCTACTCAATCAGTTGTTGCGCTTGCAATTGCGGTATATATGAGCAAATGTATGGATACTGATGTTGTAAAAGAAGTTATGTTAAGTCATGTGCCACCAAAAACTCGTGATGCAAATGCTAAGGCTTATGATTTAGGTATAAAATACGCTAAAAAAGCTTTAGGAGAATAATTTTAAGCCCTTTATAGGGCTTAAATATTAATTATTTAATAAAAATTTAATATTAATCTTTAAATTATTAAAAAATATACTTTATTTTTCTTTTTAATAAATTCTTATTATAATTACTTACTTTTTGAAAAGGAGATGTTATGACTAAGGATAAAATTCCTTTAGCTATTTTATGTATATTAATAGCTATTTCATTTGTATTTATTCCGGTTCCTGAAAGTCTAATTTCTATTAAACAAGCTGCTTTATTAAAGGCTCATTCTGATTTTTCAGAACAAAAATTATTAGAATTAAGCTTATTTGATGCAAGACTTTCTTGGATATATTTAGGTTGTTTTATAGCTACTGTTTTATGTATTATTTTAAAGGTAATGCCACTTGGTGCAGTTAGCTTAATATCTATTGCTTTTATAGCAATTTCCACAATTAGTGTTAGTGCTGATATTAGTGGAGCTGCTAGAAGTAAGGCTGCTATTAAAGATGCTTTAAGTGCATTTTCTAATAGCTTAATATGGCTTATTGTAATATCTATTATGCTTGCTCGTGGTATTATCAAAACTGGTCTTGGAAGAAGATTAGCATTTTATTTTTTAAGCATATTTGGTAAAAAAACTTTAGGTATAGGATATTCAATTGCTTTAAGCGAAGTGTTTTTAGCTCCGATTACTCCATCAAATACTGCAAGGGGCGGTGGTATAATTAATCCAATAGTTCAATCAATTGCTAAAGCTCTAGGTTCAGAGCCAAATAATGGCAGTGCAAATAAAGCAGGAACATATCTTAGCCTTGTAAATTATCAATCAAATCCAATTACATCTGCTATGTTTATTACCGCAACTGCACCAAATCCATTGGTAGTAAAACTAATTTCAGATGCAACTAATGCAAATATTAGTATTACTTGGGGGCAATGGGCTTTAGGAATGTTTGTTCCTGGAATGTGTGCGATATTGCTTATGCCATTAGTGATTTATTTTTTAAGCCCACCTGAACTTAAAGAAACACCTGATGCAAGAGAATTAGCTAAAAAAGAATTAGCTGCTATGGGTAAATTTAGCTTAGATGAAAAAATTATGCTTAGTATTTTTGGATTATGCTTATTCTTATGGGCTGGAATGCCTAGTAATTTTGCTAATTGGTTTGGTTTTAGCGAATATGCAAAGGCCTTGACGTTTGATCCTGCTAGTGTGGCGGCTTTAGGACTTGCAATTGCGCTTTTAACTGGTGTTTTAAAATACGATGAATTATTAGCAGAAAAGACAGCTTGGGATACATTAGTATGGTTTGCTGCTTTAATTATGCTTGCTACTATGCTTGATAAATTAGGTTTAGCTGCATTTTTAGGACAAGAGTTAAAAATGGCAGCTTCATCTTTAGGGCTTAGTGTAACTTTTGTAATGATATTTTTTACTTTAGCGTTTTTGTATTCGCACTATTTTTTCGCAAGCACAACAGCTCATATTTCAGCAATGTTTTTAGTATTTTATAAAACAGGGCTTGATTTAGGAGCACCACCTATGCTATATGCTTTTATGTTAGCAGCTGCAGGAAATATTATGATGGCACTTACGCATTATGCTACAGGGACTGCTCCTGTTGTATTTGGTAGTGGTTATGTTAGTCTTAATAAATGGTGGATAATAGGTTTTATTGTAAGTGTTATTGATATAGCAGTTATGATTTGTGTTGGCTTAGTATGGTGGAAGATATTAGGCTTTTATTGATTTAAGAATTTGAAATAGGAAATTCCTATTTCAAATTCTAAACACAAAATTATTAATAAACTTCCACATATACCATACCATCATCAGTATATCTTGCACTATAGTCTAACCATATCTCTTTAACTATACTAAAATTTTCAGTTTCTTTTAATATGAGTTTGTTTGTACAATTTATCTTTTTTGCTTCTTTATCAATTTTATTAGTCATAAAACTTGAATATGAAATATCATAAGCATCTAATGTTTTTGATTGTTCTAATAAAATTTCAGTTAAAAGTTGTGTTACTTCTTTATCATCACAACTAGGTATAGAACCACAACCTATACAAAATGTACTAACAACAATTAAAGAAAAATATATTTTTTTCACGATATATCCTTATATAATTTGTAAAATTTGTTGATAATTGTATTGTCTAACTTTTTTGCCAATATTTATAATATCAATAATCCACCATATAATTCCTATTGCAAACATACAAGTAATGAATTTGAGTATAAAAATAAGTATGCCTAGACCAATAGAGCCAAGATAAAATCTATCTACATAAAACATAGCACATATAATTCCAGTAGTAGGATTTTTAAGCTTTGCAGCAAGTAGTTTGTCTGAAAAGTTTTTTCTTTCAGCATCGCTCATTCTTTCTAACTTTTCTCTTAAATTAATTACAGCCATTCCGTCTTTTGGCAACTTGTCTTGAATACTCATTAAAATACTATTCGTATCCATTTACACTCCTTAATAAAAAATTAAAGCCATATAATACCCCCCCCCAATCTTAAAAGTAGCTTAAAATAATTTTAAAATATTTAAAACAAAAATTATCTTATTTAGGCTACAATGAAACTACATTTTAATTTTAAGGAGAAGTTATGAAAAAAGTTGGTATTTTTTATGCTACAAAAGGTGGTACTACTAAAGCTTTTGCAGAGCAAATCGCAGCAAAAATTGGTGCTGATGTTATAAATATTAAAGATGTTGAAATAAACGCATTATCAGAATATAAAACTTTAATCTTAATGAGTTCAAGCTATTTTTTTGGTGCTTTGGCTGATGATTGGGGAAGTAAAGTAAAATTATTAAATACTATTGATTTTAGCGATAAAAATGTAGCTATCGTTGGTGTTGGCGGACAAGAAAGACATCCTGATAGTTTTTGCTCTGGTGTAGCTGATTTTTATGATAAATTAGCTTTTAGTGGAGCAAGATTTATAGGCGAAGTTTGCTCAAGTGATTATAACTACACATTCTCAAGATTACAATTTGGAAAAGCTTTAAGAGGACTTTGCCTTGATAAAGCTGATGGAGATAAAAACGAAGCAAGAATTAATGCTTGGGTTGAAAATATTAAAAAATATTTATAATTTTTAGGAAGCTAAGCTTCCTTTTTTGCAATGTTGGCATTTTTTAAACACTTATACTTAATATTTATTTTTAGACTTTGTTATGATAAAAAAGCTAATTTTTTATTATTTTTATTTCAATTAGTTTCAGCGTTTTTTATTTTTGTAACTTTTTTTATAATGATTTTTTATAGCTTAGAATATATAAGCGATCATACAAAAAATCTTAATGAACTTAAAAAGGCTGAAGGTGTATTGTATGATGTAGAAAAGATAGTTCATGAGAAAACGTTTAGGATTTTTAGAAAAAGAAATTATATTATATGGCATTATAAAATGATTGATAATAATAAAAATCACAAAACTTTCATAGCAAGAGAAGATAAAAGTTATGCAAAAAATCTCATAGGGCAAAAAGTAGCTATTTACTATGTTCCTAGTGTATTTTATCCAGAAATAAGGCAATTAGAATCAAATGGCTTTATTTATGAGAGATATAAAGTAAGAGATAATTATGAAGATTTAAAATATATTTTCCCATTTTTTATGTTTTTTGCGAGTATATTTTATATGCTAAATATTAAAGGCAAATACCCTGATGATTATGAATTACCATTACTTAAACATAGTATAAGGCTAAAGACTTTTAATAAATATTTTTTGATTTTATTAATTTGGTTTATTTTTATAATTGCAGCGTTTAAATATAGTGATGAAATTATTATAATGTATTTTTTAATTATTTTAAATCCTATAATTACGCTAGTTTTTGAGCTAAAATTTAATTTAATCAAAATTAATTTTTATGATGATTTTTTAGAATTTGAATATGGATTTTTCTTATTTAAAGTCAAGTATAAGAAAATAAAATATATAGATTATCAAGGAATTTATATTCAAACTAAATATATTAATTTTATTATTAATACAAATAAATTGAGCGAAGATGATTTGGATTATTTAGCTATAAGTTTAAAAAATAATTCCTAATTAATTAAATTAGGAATTATGAAAAATTTAATTATGAAAATAAACCATTAACACTTTCATTATGATAAACACGGCGAATAACTTCCCCAAATAAAGGTGCAACACTTAAAACTGTTATTTTTTTACATTCTTTTGCTAGTGGTATAGTATCAGTTACTATTAATTCATCTAAAGCACCATTTTCTATTCTATCATAAGCAGCTCCACTTAAAACAGGATGAGTACAGCAAGCAATTACACTTTTAGCTCCTAATTTTTTAAACACTTCAGCAGCTTTAACAATAGTTCCTGCAGTATCAATCATATCATCAACTATAATTACATCTTTACCATTTACATCGCCAATTACATTCATAACTTCGCTTTCATTAGCTTTTTCACGGCGTTTATCAACAATAACAAGTTCTAAATCTAGTGCTTTTGCAACAGCTCTTGCACGAACAATTCCACCTGTATCAGGACTTGCAACTACTGCTTTACTTAAATCTCTTTGTTTTAAATGCTCGTTAAAAATAATACTTCCGTATAAATTATCAACAGGGATATTAAAAAATCCTTGAATTTGACCTGCATGTAAATCAATAGTAGCTACACGGCTAATTCCTGCAGTTTGCATTAAATCAGCTACTAATTTTGCACTAATTGGAACTCTAGGAGCTGCTTTTCTATCTTGTCTAGCATATCCAAAATAAGGAATTACAGCAGTGATTGAATTAGCTGAACTTCTTTTTAATGCGTCAGTTAATATTAATAATTCCATTAAATTATCATTCGCTGGTGCGCAAGTGCTTTGGATAATAAATACATCTTTACCACGCACACTTTCTCCAATTTGAACGCTAATTTCTCCATCACTAAAACGCTTAACTCCAGCATCGCTTAATTTACAATCTAATCTTTGAGCGACTTTATTGGCAAATTGAATATTTGCAGAACCCGAAAAAATGGTATAACCTCTCATAAAATAACCTTTCTAAATTAATAAAATGAGCTATTATATCTTAAAAAACTTATTTGTAAATTTGTTACAAAAAGTAACATATTGTTAAAAATATTACGATTATTCTTAATCTTGTTGTTATTATATGCTAAATTCAGCATTTAAAATTAAAATATTAAAATCTTATCACGAAAGGAAAATTATGGAATTTACACCTAATTTTAACCCACTTGGCAACATTTGGTTAAGTGCATTTGCAGCGTTTTTACCTATACTTTGCTTTTTTCTTTGTCTAGTGGTTTTTAAGACAAAAGGTTATGTGGCAGGTTTTTTAACCGTTGTTACAGCCATTCTTGTTGCAGTTTTTGCTTATAAAATGCCGTTAAATGCTGCATTTGCTAGTATTATAGTAGGTTTTACTACTGGTATTTGGCCTATTGCTTGGATTATAATAGCAGCTATTTTTCTTTATAAGCTTTCAATTAAATCAGGTCAATTTGAAGTAATTAAACAAAGTATTATGACAATTACGCCTGATCATCGTATTCAAGTAATCATCATTGGATTTTGTTTTGGAGCATTCTTAGAAGGTGCTATTGGATTTGGTGGACCTGTTGCAATTACTGCTGCTTTACTTGTTGGTTTAGGTCTTAGACCATTACAAGCAGCTGGATATTGTATGATAGCAAACACAGCTCCTGTTGCATTTGGTGCTATTGGTATTCCAATTATTGCAATGGCTCAAGCTGTTGGAATACAACAGCATGAAGTTGCTGCTATGGTTGGTAGAATTTTACCTCCGTTTAGTTTTTGTATTCCATTTTTTATAGTATTTTTAATGGATGGTATGAAAGGTATTAAAGAAACTTTCCCTATTGTATTTGTTGCAGCTATTTCTTTTGCTATAGCACAATTTTTATCAGCAAACTTCTTAGGTGCTGAATTACCTGATATTATTTCAGCTATTGTTTCTTTAGTAGCTACTGCTGTTGCTGCAAAAACATTTAAGATTAAAAATATAGTAAGATTTGATGATAAAAAAGATTTTAGCGATGTAAAAATTTTAAGCATCAAAGAAATTGTTTATGCTTGGTCACCTTTCTTATTGTTAATTGTATTTGTTGTTATATGGACTCAAGGTTGGTTTAAATCATTATTTGGAACTGATGCAGCTTTAGCATTTACAAATCTTAAATTATCATTTGCTAGTTTAGGTGATTTAGCAGTTATTAAACCATCACTTGTAGAAGGTGGAAAAGCAGGAACTCAACCTTTAGGACTAGGGATTCCGTTAATCAACACTCCAGGAACAGCTATTTTATTTGCTGCAATTGCAAGTATATATATTTTAAAAGTAAAAGCTAGTGATGCTAAAGTATGCTTTAATGATACTTTAAGAGAAATGGCGTTTCCTATTTTAACTATTGGTTTAGTTGTTGGTTTTGCAAAAATTACTGATTATAGTGGAGCTAGTGGAACATTAGGAATTGCATTATCACAAACTGGTGGAGCATTTACATTCTTCTCTCCTGTAATTGGTTGGATTGGAGTATTCTTAACAGGTTCTGATACAAGTGCAAACCTTTTATTTGGTTCTTTACAACAAGTTACAGCTCATCAATTAGGATTTCATGACACATTATTCTTAGCAGCAAATAGTGCAGGTGGTGTTGTTGGTAAAATGATATCTCCACAAAGTATTGCAGTTGCTTGTGCTGCTGTTGGTCTTGTAGGACGCGAGAGTGAGTTGTTTAAATACACAGTTAAATACTCAATAGCTATGATAATAATTATAGGAATTTGGGTAAGCTTAATTGCATATTTTATGCCTGGAATTATACCACCTAGTATTCCTTTAGCTAAATAATTATGCTTAGTTTAAAAAGGTTAATTAAAAAAAATCTAGGAATATATTTTATGGTTATTGCTAGTTTTGCATTTGCACTCATGGGGTGCTGTGCAAAACTACTTGCAAATACTATGCCTAGTGTAGAAATAATGTTTTTTAGAAATGTTATTGGAGTTATTTTTATAGCTTATTTGATTTATAAAATTCCACATAAAAAATCAGGTGGTAAGTTCTCTTTATTGTTTTTTCGTGGTTTAATAGGAACTATTTCTTTATATTTTTTCTTTTATAATGTCGCTAATATTTCTTTAGGCGGTGCTTTTGCTTTTCAAAAAACAAATCCACTTTTTGTAGCATTAATTGCATTTTTGTTTTTTAAAGAGCAGTTAGGATTTAAAAGTATTTTATATTTATTATTAGCTTTTGGTGGTGTAATGTTAATAATTCAACCATTTGCACCTGAACATTTACATAGTGGTTTTGATATTAAAAACTCAATTTTAGGTGTTTTAAGTGGTTTAACAGCAGCGCTTGCTTTAACAAGTGCTAGGGAATTAGGAAAGTTTTACAATACTGAAGTTATAGCATCAAGTTTTTTTATACTAGGAACAATTTTACCTATATTATCTATGCTAGGCGGAGAGTATTTAAATGAGAGTATTATTAAGCATTTTGATTTTGCTTTTGCTACATTTGTAATGCCTGTTGGATATAAAATATGGACTTTAATTATTTTAATGGGCTCTTTATCGATTCTATACCAAATATATGTAACAAAAGCCTACAAAGTAGCTAAAAAGGCTGGGGTTGTAGCTGGAGTTGGATATATTGATGTTGTATTTACTTTATTTTTAGGAATACTTTTAGGAGATGATTTACCAAGTTTTGTAGTTTTAACAGGTATAATCTGCGTTTTAATAGGTGGTATAGGAATAAGTTTAAGTAAGGATAATAAAAAATGAGAAAAATAATATTATTTGCAGGACCTTGCGTTATAGAAAGTCCTGAAATCGTTACAGAAGTTGCAAAAAGATTAGAAAAAATTGCAAAACATCCACAAATTGATTTTTATTTTAAATCAAGTTTTGATAAAGCAAATCGCACAAGTTTAGATAGTTTTAGAGGACCTGGACTTGAAAAAGGTTTGCAGATTTTAGCTGATATAAAATCTAAATTTGGATATAAAATAATTACAGATATTCACGAGAGTTATCAAGCTGAAATTGCAGCTCAAGTTGTTGATACCCTTCAAATTCCAGCTTTTTTATGCAGACAAACTGATTTATTAGTTGCAGCTGCTAAAACTAAAGCTATTATAAATATTAAAAAAGGTCAATTTTTAAATCCAAGTGATATGAAATATAGTGTAGCAAAAGTAGCACAGACTAGAGGGTATGATTATAAAACCAATGATGAAAGTTTTTTTGCTTGCTCTGATATTGGAGAATTATCATTTAAAGATTTAAAAGATGAAGATTTTTCAAAAGCTCATCAAATGGCAAGAGAAGCTGGTGTTTTAGCGGTTGAGCGTGGAACTAGTCTTGGATATGGGAATTTAGTTGTTGATATGAGATCTCTTAAAATTATGAGAAATTTCGCACCTGTTATATTTGATGCTACACATAGCGTTCAAATGCCTGGAGCAGCAGGTGGTAAGAGTGGTGGAGATAGCTCTTTTGTATTGCCTTTAGCAAGAGCTGCTGCTGGAGTTGGTGTTGATGGATTTTTCTTTGAAACACATTTTAATCCGTGTGAAGCTTTATGCGATGGACCTAATATGGTAGCTACTAGCAAATTAGAAGAGAAAATTAATTTATTATTGAAAATATTAAATAAGGAATAAGTATGAATATTATTGAAGGACAATTAAAATTAAATGGTAATGAGAAATTTGCCATAATAAACGCTAGATTTAATAGTTTTATAACTGATAAATTAGTTGAAGGTGCTAAAGATGCTTTTGTTCGTTTTGGTGGAAATGAAAAGAATTTAGATTTAATTTTAGTTCCTGGTGCTTTTGAATTACCTTATGCTTTAAAACAAGCAGTGAAGAAAAATTATGATGGAATAGTGGTTTTAGGTGCTGTTATTCGTGGAGATACCCCACATTTTGATTATGTATCAGCAGAATGCACTAAGGGTGTTGCAGCTATAACTTTAGCAAATGATACTCCAATTAGTTTTGGTGTTCTTACAACAAACACTACAGAGCAAGCTATGGATAGAGCAGGAATTAAAAGTGGCAATAAAGGTTATGAAGCTATGGTAACTACTATTGAAATGCTAAATTTACAAAGAGTTCAAAATGGCAACTAGACATCAAGCTAGAAAAACGGTTGTAAGTTTATTGTATTCATTTGATTATGTTCAAAATAGTGAGCATGTAAATGATTATTTAGAAGAGCATAAAATAAGAAATGCTATTCGTGAATGGGCTTTAGAATTATTTAACGGCGTTCAAGCAAATCTATTAAAAATAGATGAGTGTTTAAAAGGTATTTTAGAAAGCAATGAAGTTAGTAATTTAGGTGGTATGGAAAAAGCTATTTTAAGACTTGGTGTTTATGAATTGCTTTTTACAAAAACAGATAAAGCTGTTGTTATAAATGAAGCTATTGAACTAGCTAAAGAATATGCAAGTGATAATGCACCTAAACTTATTAATGGTGTATTAGATAAAGTTAGAAATTAATTTTAAATTAGCTAATATTTTTTATATTAGCTAATTACTCGTTGATTATTTTAATAGATATTTTTATATTTTATTTTCCAAATTAAATTCCTAATAGTTTTATGATATTTATTAAAATAATCAAAAAGGATAAATATGGAAAATGTTTTAATGCTAATGATAGGGGTATCAATATTATTGGTTTTTATAGTAATCATTGCCTTTATTTGGGGTTTTAAAAATAAACAATTTACCGAAAATAATGGCTTTTTAGAATTAAATGATAGTGAAGAAGCATTAAATGATGCAATTATTTTAGAACAAAGAAAAATGGAATTAAAAAATATGAAAAAGGCTTTATTTTTAGATAGAGATGGAGTAATTAATAAGGATTTTTCTTATGTTTATGAATTAGAAAAATTAGTATTTATGCCTAATATTTTTGAGATAGTTAAATTCTTTCAAGATAAAGATTATTTGATTTTTGTAATTACAAATCAAAGTGGAGTAGGGCGTGGGTATTTTACAAAAGAGCAAATGGATATTTTTAATGAAGCAATTTTAAATGAGTTTAAAAATCATAAAATTAATATAAGTAAAATTTATTCTTGTTTGCATATACCTAGTGATAATTGTGAATGTAGAAAACCAAAAGCTGGTCTTATTTTACAAGCAGCTAAAGAATTTAATTTAGATTTATTTAATTCAATTTTTATAGGCGATAAAGTAAGTGATATGCAAGCGGCTATAAATGCAAATATCAATAATCGTTATTTGTTTAATGAAGATTTAAAAGAATTTGAATATTGTAAAAAAGTGAATAATTTATTAGATATAAAAAAGGACTATGAATGAAAAATATTAAAGCTTTAGTAATTGGAGATTTAATACACGATATTTATGTTTTCGCAAATTGCACTAGAATTAGTCCAGAAGCACCAGTTCCAGTAATCACTCCTAAAAGTGAGAAAAAAGTCTTAGGTGGTATGGCAAATGTTGCTAATAATCTTGCAAAATTAGGTGCAAATGTTAGTATTTTAAGTGTTATTGGAGATGATGATAGTGCTAAATTTATTGAAAGTGAATTGCAAAAACAAAATATAACTTGCCATATAATTAAGCAAAAAGATAGAAAAACTTCTACAAAAACTCGTATTTTTGGCTCAAATCAACAAATTGTTAGAATAGATATAGAAAGCACAGAGCAAATTAGCGATAAATTAGCTGATGAATTATTTGATAAAATACGCAATGATAAATATGATGTAATTATTTTTAGTGATTACGATAAAGGAGTTGTTAGTCCTTATTTAGCACAAAAAATAATTAAATTTGCAAAAGATAGTAATACTTTAAGCCTAGCAGACCCTAAGAAAGATTTTTATAAGTTTAAAGGCATAGATTTAATAACACCTAATTACAAAGAAGCTTGTGAATTTTTAGGTAATTTTAATGAATATGATGATGGTATATTATTAAAATCATTAGAAAAATTACAAAAAGAATTGGATTTAAAAATACCATTAATTACTTTAGGTAGCAATGGAATTGCTGCTGTTTATGATAACAAATTAAATCGCCATTATGCTTTAGCTAAAGAAGTTTTTGATGTAACCGGTGCTGGAGATAGCGTGATTTCATCATTATCATTTTTCTTAGCAAATGATTTTAATATTAGTAAAAGTATAGATTTAGCTAATAAAGCTGCTGCTATTGTTGTAGGTAAGATAGGGGCTGTTAGCGTAGGGCTTGATGAGATTATAAATTTTGATAATGAATTTTATAAATTTAAAAATATAGATGAGATTAAACAACTTAGTAAAGGTAAAAAAATAGTTTTTACCAATGGCTGTTTTGATATTTTGCATTACGGGCATCTTAGTTATTTAAGAGCAGCTAAGGAGTTAGGAGATATTTTAGTTGTTGGTTTAAATTCTGATGAAAGTATTAAGAGATTAAAAGGTGAAAATAGACCAATTAATAATATAATGACTAGAAAAGCTATGATGTGTGCTTTAGAATTTGTAGATTATGTTTGTGAATTTAGTGAAGATACGCCAATTAATTTAATTAAAACTTTAGAGCCTGATATATTGGTAAAAGGTGCTGATTATGAAGGAAAAGAAGTTGTTGGCTCATCATATGCAAAAGAAGTAAAATTAATAGAATTTAAAACAGGATATTCAACCACAAATATTATAGAAAAAATAAAGGAGTTATATGTTAAATAAATTAAAAAATGAGTTAAACGAGCACAAAAAAGCTTATGATAATATTAATGAAGAGTATTTAAAAGATATTATTCAAGTAGCTGATATTATAAAAAAAGCTTTGGAAAATGGTAAAAAATTATTGATTTTTGGCAATGGTGGTAGTGCTGCAGATGCTCAACATTTTGCAGCCGAACTTAGTGGAAGATATAAATGTGAGCGTAATGGTCTTAGTGCTATTGCACTTAGCACAGATACTTCAGCACTAACTGCAATCGGTAATGATTATGGCTATGAATATGTGTTTAGTAGGCAAGTAAATGCTATTGCTAAAAGTGAAGATATAGTGTTTGGTATAAGCACTAGCGGGACTAGTAAAAATGTTATTTTAGCACTTGAAGAAGCTAGAAAAATTGGTTGCAAATGCGTTTTATTGGCTAGTGAAAAATTAGAAAATAGTCCGTATTTTGCCCTAAAAGCACCTAGTAAGGATACGCCAAGAATACAAGAAATTCATATTTTCACAATACATTGTATTTGTGAAATACTAGATAATTATTTTAAAGATAAATAAGGTTTGAGCTTAAAGCTCAAACTAAATTATGATTTTTAGCTAGCCTTAATGCTTTTATAAATTCTTTTAATTGTTTAATATTTCCTATGCTAATTCTATTTAATAAAGGATAATTATCTATAGGTCTTCCAACTATTATCCCGCATTCTTTCATAAAATCAGCATATTTTGTGCTTTTAATTTCGTGTAAAATAAAGTTAGCATGAGATTTAAAATATTTTATATTTAAAGTTTCAAATTCATTTTTTAATAAAGCTTTATTATTGTTAATAATGTTTCTTGTAGTTTTTGCAAAGTCATTTTGTTTTAGGGCAAAAATCGCACACTCTAAAGCAAAAGCATTAATAGCATCAGGACTAAAAAAATCTTTTAAAATCGTTATTAATTTATTATGAGCTATCCCATATCCAACTCTTAAACCTGCTAATGAATACATTTTAGAAAATGTTCTAATATGTAAAATATTTGGATTTTTTGCAAATTCTAAACTATAAAAATCATCAGCAAATTCACAATAAGCCTCATCTAAAAGCATATATACATTATCTTTACAAATTGAGTTTAATTCATTTAAATCTTTTTTGCTTAGCATTAGGCCTGTTGGATTGTTTGGATTTACAAGATAGATTATATTTATTTTATTTGGGATTATTTTTATTTTATTTATATCAAAATTAAACTCGCTATCTAAGTAAAACCCATCAATACTATAGCCTATATTTTTAGCATAATAAAGTGTTAAGTCAAAAGTAGGTAATGGTGATATTAAATGAACATTGGAATTTGAATATTTATAAAATGCTAAAAGGCTCATATAAATAACATTACTTGAGCCATTACCTAGAACAAAATTATCACTTTTTAAATTATAAAAATTAGCTAATTCATCTAATAATTTATAATTTTTATCAAAAGAATACTTATTAAATTCAATACTATTAATTATTTCTTTAATATCTAAAGTATTACAAGTATTTTCGTTTTTGCTTAAATCAATCATATATTTTTAAATAGATTTTCAAGATTTGCTTTTGCTTCTTCTGAGCTTATATGATTTTCTGCTTCAGTACCAACTTCAATTAATTCAATATTAAGTCCTGTTAGCATATTGCATAACCTAATATTAATTCCTTGCTTACCTATAGCTTTACTTTTTTGATCGTGATTTATTACAACCTTAGCTATGTCATTATCAATTGTAACTGAATTAATAATTGCAGGTGCTAAAGCACGAGAAACTACAATAGCTTGTTCGTTAGAATACTCTATACAATCTATATTTTCGTCATTTAATTCTTTACTAATAGCATTAATTCTAACACCTTTTGTTCCAACGCTAGCACCTACAGCGTCAATATTGATTGAGTTAGCTTTTAATAACACTTTAGCTCTTTCGCCAGGAATTCTAGCGCAATTAATAATTTCTATAGCTCCATCTTTAATCTCTGGAACTTCAAGCATTAAAAGTGCATTTAAAAATTTAGGAGAAGTTCTTGAAATTTCAACTTTTAAGCCTAGTTTTTTATCAACACTAACTTTTCTAATAACAGCTTTTAATACATCACCAACTTTAAATTTTTCGCCTTTTATACGATTTTTTCTAGGTAATACTGCTCTAATTTCATCAAATTCTATGAAAGTATTTTCATCATTATCAACAAATACTACCGTTCCAAAAATTAATCTATCAACCATACTTTGGTATTTTTCAAATAATTTTTCTTCTACAAGTCTTTGCACATTATATTCTAATTCTTTATAAAGCCAATTTATTGCAGTTCTATCAAGATTTGCAAAAGATATTTCATATTTTAAAGTATCTCCGATTTCTACTTCACTTGATTCTAATTTTGCTTTATCAAGGCTAATATATTTACTCTCATTATTAGCTAATTCATCATTATTTGCAACAACTACTAGATTTTGATATACACAAAGAGTTTTTTTAACATCTACACTAAATTCTTTATCATCACCAAAAAGTCTTTTAGCAGTATTTGTAATAGCTTTTACTACACGCTCACTTACTTCTTCTATTGGCAATGATTTCTCATTCGCAATTGATTCTATTATATCTACTATTCTTTCCAAGATTTTACCTTTAATTGAAGTTTGAAGACTATTATTATATAAAAAATAACTTTTAATAAGTTTAATGAAAGAACTTTTTGTTATTATTTTATTTTTTTAATTTAAAAAAGGATATGAGATGAAATTTAAATTAGCAAAACAAACTTTAAATTCAAAACCAAAAGAAGTTACTATTGAAGAAGTTATAAAAATACTTGAAGAAAAAAAGGTTATATTTTTAGACCATTCAAATTCTAGTGAAGATATTACAAAATTAGTTGAAAAATTAAATAATTTTAAGGTATATGTAAATACGGTTAAATATGGTTTAGTAGAAGATGAATTTATTTATGAGGTACATATACTTTGAGTAAAAAATTATATATAGAAACTTTAGGCTGTGCAATGAATGTTCGCGATAGTGAGCGTATGATTGCAGAGCTTACCACTAAAGAAGGTTATGAAGTAACTACAGATAAAAAAGAAGCTGATTTAATATTAATAAATACTTGTAGTGTGCGTGAAAAACCAGTCCATAAGCTTTTTAGTGAAGTAGGTGGTTTTTTAAAAGAGAAAAAAGAAGGAGCAAAAATAGGCGTTTGTGGTTGCACGGCTTCACATTTAGGTAGCGAGATTTTTAAGCGTGCTCCACAAGTTGATTTTGTGTTAGGTGCAAGAAATATTAGCCGTATAACAGAAGCAATTAAAACTCCAAAATTTATAAGTAATGATATAAATTACGATGAAAGCGATTTTGCTTTTGCTGATTTTAGAAATAGTATTTATAAAAGCTATGTAAATATTATGATAGGTTGCGATAAGCATTGTGCTTATTGTATCGTCCCACACACTCGTGGTGATGAGCTAAGCATTCCAAAAAATATTATTTTAAATGAAGTAAAAAAAGCCGTTAGCAACGGAGCTAGTGAAGTATTTTTGCTAGGACAAAATGTAAATAATTATGGTAAAAGATTTTCAAGTAACCATCCTAAAATGGATTTTTCAGATCTTTTAAATGAGATTAGCGAGGTTGATGGGCTTGAAAGGATTAGATTTACTAGCCCACACCCACTTCATATGGATGATAAGTTTTTAGAAACTTTTGCAAAAAATCCTAAAATTTGTAAAAGTATGCATATGCCTTTACAAAGTGGTAGCACAAGTATTTTAAAAGCTATGAAGCGTGGTTATACTAGAGAATGGTTTATAAATAGGGCTTTAAAATTAAGAGAATTAGTTCCAAGTGCTAGTATATCAACAGATATTATCGTGGCATTTCCTGGTGAGAGCGATGAAGATTTTGAATTAACACTTGATGTAATGAGAAAAATTAGATTTGAGCAAATTTTTTCATTTAAGTATTCTAAAAGACCACTAACACCTGCAGCAACAATGCCAAATCAAATTCCTGAAAATATAGCAAGTGCAAGGCTAACTAAATTACAAAGTTTATACAATGAAATTTTAGATGAGATTAGTGCAGCACAATTAAATAAAACTTATAAAGTATATTTTGAAGAATTAAGAGAAAATCAAACTATAGCAGGAAGAAGTGATAATAATTTCTTAATAGTTGTAAATGGTAGCGAAGAATTGCTTGGAAAAATGGTTGATGTAAAGATTACAAAGACTTCTAGGACAACCCTTTATGGCGAAATACAAAGTTAAAATTTTAGCTTTTATAATATTTATACTTTTAAATATTATTTATTTAACTTGTAAAAAAAGATTTTATGGAGAAAAAACTTTACCTAAAGAGCCTTGCATAGTACTTTTTTGGCATGGAAAACTTACTATGATGGCTTTTATTTTTGCTTATATGAAGAAAAATGGTTATAAAAAAAAGCCTTATGTATTAATAAGTAATCACAAAGATGGAGAATTAATTGCTAGTGTTATGAAATACTTTAATATAAATGCTGTTAGGGGTAGCACTTATGATTCTCCAGTTAAAGCATTGCTTGAAATTAAAAGTCTTTTAGGGCAAGGTCATGATGTATATATTACTCCTGATGGACCTAGAGGACCTTATCATAGTATTTCAGCAGGCTCTTATAAAATAGCTTTAAAATATAAAATTCCTACGATTATTTTTGATAATGCTGCAAGTAAATTTTATAGGGCTAAAAGTTGGGATAAGATGATTTTAGCTAAGCCATTTTCTACAATTGCTTATATTATTTCAAAACCTATATTATTAGATGAAGCAAACTCTGTTAATTTAATAAATAAGGAATTTAATAAACTAGAGCTTAAATTAAATGAAGAAGGTTTTTATGTTTAATATAAGAAAATACCTATCAACTATTTTTATTAATTTAGTAATTAAGGATAAAAGTTGTAGTATAGAAGCTTATTCTGTTAAAAATGAAAAAATTATTAAAATTCATCAAAGAACTTTTATTGAAGAAGATAAAAATAAATTACTAAAATATATAAAAACCTTAATTGATAATCATTATTTTACTTATGTTTCACTTTTATTTACTAGTATCGGTCAAGGAATGGTGCCGACAATCAATAAAACAGATTTGCAAAAATTTGGTGTTGATAGCAGTGCTGTTAGTTTAAAAATCTTTGATAACTCGTTTTTGTATGCGGCAAAAACTGAATTAATTAATGCTGATATTGTTTTTGATGAATTGCAAGTGGATTTAATTTATTCTCCTTTTAGCATATTGTTTAAACTAATTCAAGATAAAAAAACAGATGGTTTTGTATTTGATGGCATAAGTTTATTTGTGTTAAAATACGGAGAATTCATTACTTTAATGATTTATGATGGTAAAAAATTTAAATTTGGTAGTTATTTTGAGCTTAAAATCAACAAAGATAATGAAGAAGACCATCAATCTTTAGAATTAGAAGAAGAAATTGAATTAGATAGCAATAACGATACATTAGAAGAACTTGATTTTGATGAATTTGATAATGTAAAGGTTGATGATAATTTTGATTTAGGAGCTGATTTAAATTCTGATTTGAATGAAAATTTACAATCATTTAGCTTGGATATGCAAATATTTGAATATATAAATAGTGCGATTAAAGAATTTTATAATAACAATATTTATGATAGTGATTTTATTAATAATATTATTATATTTGAACACGAAAAAAGTTCTAAAGCTATGCATTCTTATATTGAAAGTGAATTATTAATAAAGCCTATTGTATATACAATTGATATATTTAAGGAAATGTTAAAATTAAGCAGTAATGATTTAGGAGCAAAAATTGATATATAGTCTTAAAAATGCTGAACAAAAACCTATATTAAATAAATTTAATAAATTATGCTTTTATTTTTTAATCTTCATTATTTTTGTAATTATATTTTTTGCTGTATTTATAAAAATAAAACAAGAATTAGCATATAGCGACGCACAACAAGCCAAAGAAAATAGTGATAAAATGATAGAATTAATAGGAAAAAATAGGAATGAAATTATTTTAAATAAAGAATATATAGCTTTAGTAAGTGATATACAAGCTTCTAATATAAATTTAAAAAAGAGTATAAAAAATTTATTTGACTTAGTTCCTGATAGTATAGTTTTAAATGAAGTTCTAATGGAGCAAAAAAGCTTATTGATTAAAGGAATTACTCCAACAAAAGAAATTTATAATAATTTATTGCAAACACCGCTTCAAAGTATTTTTGAAACATCAAAAACTAATTTTATACAATTAAATTCTGGTTGGTATAACTTTGTAAGCATTAACACTATTGAAAATTCTGAGGGTTTTAATGAATAAAGATAATAGTATGAGTAAAATTGATATAGTAAAGTTGCTATTATGGTTGAGTATATTTTTGATTACTATTTTTACTCTTAGTGCTTTGCTTATAATTCCAAGTGTAAATAAATTAAAAGTTGCAAATGAAGTTTTAAGCTCTTCAAATTCAAAATTTCAGCAAAATAAAGCAAAAAATGAAAGTATTGAAAGACAATTAAATGATTATTTATCAGAGAATAAAACCAATTTAGCAAAAATTCATAATGAATTTGATATTGAAAAATTTAAAAATCATTGCAAGACTTTTTTTGATGAAGTGAATTTAGATAAGAATTTAGATTTTAGCGAAGATTATGTAAGCTATCAGTTATCAGTAAGCACAAAAATAACAAGTCCAACTATTTTTTATGATTTCATAGATTCTTTAGATAATTTTCCAAATATTTTACGAGTTCATTTCCCAATAGTTTTAAAATCTGATAAGAATTTGATAAAAGCACAATTTAACATTCAAGTATATAAAAGATAAGCCTACAAAAGTAGGCTAAGAATTATTTATGCAATTCGTTTGCATAGAATTTAACAGAATTAAAGCCTTCTTTTAAAGCCCATTCGTAAGCACTTGATACGAATTCCCAATTAATATGCTTATAAAAACCTTCAAGGTAAGCTGCTCTTGCATTTCTGTGGTCAATATAATAAGCGTGTTCCCAAACATCAACAACTAATAAAGGAATTAATTTATCAGTAATTGGAGTTGCTGCATTGCTTGTTTTTACTAATTCAAGTTTTTTACTTGTAGTATTATATACAAGCCAAAACCATCCACTACCAAATAAGCCTGTAGCACCTTTTATAAATTCATCTTTAAAGTTTGAACAGGTTCCAAAAGCTTCATTAATTGCTTTTTCTAATTCAGCACTCATTTTACTTTCTTTTGGACTAATGCAGTCAAAATAAAAATCGTGATTATAAACTTGTGCAGCATTGTTAAAAATACCTTCTTTAGAAGTTAAGATAATATCAACTAAATCTTTTTTTTCAAATTCTGTTCCAGCAATCAAATTGTTAAGATTATTAACATAAGTTTGATGGTGTTTACCATAGTGATAATTGAAAGTTTCTTCAGTTAAAAAGCCTGAAAACGCATTTGTCGCATAATTTAATGTTCTTAATTTAAACATCTTTTCTCCTTAATTTTAAAATTTGTATTAAAAATATATCAAAAAAAAGATAATATTTATCTTATTTAAAATCCTTTTTTATTTGTAAAAAATATATTTATTAAAGAAAATTAAAATTATTATCAAATTAAGAAAAAATTAATAAATAATTCATATAATAATCAATATCAAATTAATTTAAAAAAAAGGATATGTTATGAAGTTAAGTAAAATTACATTAGCTAGTATTTTTGTTGCAAGTTCTGCATTTGCTCATCAATTTTTTCCAATGAAAACAGATGATGGTTATAAGGTTGGATTTTGGGCTGATGATCACTGGGGTCAATTTCAAAGCGATAGAATATTTGGTGTAAGTGCAAAAGATTCTAAGGGTAAAAAGCTTAAAGCTGGATATGATTATTTAAATAATAAAATCTTTATAGAAGGTAATCCATCAGTAGCTAGTGTAAATTATGATTTTGGTTATTATACTTTTACAAAAGATGGCAAACATTATTCTCAAGCTAGAAATGAAATTACCGACATTACAGGTGCAAATGAAGTTACCCAAACTAGAAAAATATTTAAAATGGGTAAAAGTATATTCGCTTGGGACGAAGCATCAAGTAAGCCTTTAGGATTAAAGTTTGAAATAATTCCATTAGAAAATCCACTAGACAAAAAAGTAGGTGATAAATTAAAAGTTCAAGTATTGTTAGATGGAAAACCTATTAGTGGGGTTGAATTTGAAGACCAAAATGATGATATAGATGATATTACAACCGATGAAAAAGGTATTGCAACTTTAACTCTTAGCAAACCTCAAGATGGCTTGCAAATTATTGCAGCTGGTATAAAATTGCCTTATAATCTTGATAGATACGGAGATACTTTACAGCTTACTGCTACTTTAAGTTTTAAATCTAAATAATATTTTTAATCCCTAATTGTTAGGGATTAAAAGAAATATTTTAAAATACCTTTATTAAATTTAAAGGTTTTTAAAATGAAGACAAAAGTGTTTTTTGCTATATTAATAGCTGCTTTTGGCATTTGGTATTATTATTACAACGAAGGTAGTTATACAAAAACAGATGGTTTTGAATTAACTTATATAGATAATAGTATTATTAAAAATTATAATTCAAATATATTGTTAAATTTTTGTAATACTAGTAATTCATCTTGCAATCAATTTCAGCCAATTTTAAAATCAGTTTATAATGAACTAGGTAATTTGAATGTAAAAATTTTAAATATTGATATTTTTGACAATCCTGAATTATTGAATAAATTCCCAATTTCTTTAATACCGATACAATTTTTTTATACAAAAGATGGGGTAAATTTCAAACCAAAATCAGAAATTGGAAAGAAATTTAAAGAAGTTAATTTCAATGATGAAACTTTTTATTATCACTTAGGTATTTTAACGCAAGAAGAGATAATGTTGATTTTTGAAGAAATGCAAAACTATTAAAGTTGGTCTAGTTTTATTAGTGCATCTTCCACAATTTCTCCAATAGGTGGGGTAATATCAATATTTATTACTAAATCTTCATTGTGTGGAAATTCTAATGTTGAAAATTGAGAATCAATCATATTTTCTTTCATATAATGACCGCTTCTTTTACTCATTCTTTGCATTATTAATTCTTTTGAGCCGTGTAAATGAATGAAGATAATTTTACCAGATTGTCTTATTTTATCTCTATATTGTTTTTTTAATGCAGAACAAGCTATGACACAAGAGCGATTTCTTCTTGAAATTGAGTAAAATACATCAGCAATTCTTTCAAGCCAAGGTTCTCTATCTAAATCATTTAATGGAACCCCACTTTGCATTTTTTCTATATTTGCTCTTGGGTGTAAATCATCTCCATCTATAAAGCTAGCTCCTAAACTATTTGCAATCATAGCTCCAACCGTACTTTTGCCACAGCCACACACTCCCATTACAACAATATTATAATGTTTCATTAATTATCCTTTTTTATAAAAATCTTGCTATTTTTAACCTATTTTTCTTAATATTACATAAATTCAAATAAAAGGAGAAATAATGCAAGAGCTTAGTGCTTCTTACTTATTATGTGTTGCCGCAGTTGCGGTTGTTTTATTATTATTTATGATTATGAAATTAAAAATTCACGCTTTCATATCATTAATAATAATAAGTTTTTTAACTTCTTTAGCAGCCAATACGCCGCTTGATAAAATTTTAGGAGTAATGCTTGGTGGTTTTGGTTCAACTTTAGCAAGTGTTGCTTTATTAGTTGGTATTGGTGCTATGATAGGTAAAATTTTAGAAGTTTCTGGTGGAGCTCAAGTTTTAGCTGATACCTTAATTAAGTTTTTTGGGGTGCAAAGAGCTCCATTTGCACTAGGTTTAGCTTCATTGATTTTTGCTTTCCCTATATTTTTTGATGCAGGGTTAATTGTAATGTTGCCTGTTATATTAAGCGTAGCTCATAAATTAAAAGGTTCTGTTTTAACTTATGCACTTCCTTCAGTTGGTGCGTTTTCTGTAATGCATGTTTTCTTACCACCACACCCAGGTCCAGTTGCAGCAGCAGCTACAATAGACGCTAATGTTGGTTGGGTTTTAATATTAGGACTTATTATTGGTCTTCCTACTTGGTATTTTAGCTCTTATTTATTTGGGCTTTATTCTGGTAAAAAAATGTATTTTAAAGCACCAGATTTATTTGAAGATGAAAAAATAGAAATTAAACATAAACCTAAATTCTTAACCGTAATATTTATATTATTAACCCCTGTAGTATTGATTTTTATAAGTGCAATTATCTCATCTATGCAAAAATTAGAAATAATCGCAAAAAATGATATATGTTTTAATGTTTTAAATCTAATAGGTCAAACTCCAATCGCTCTTATGATTACTTTAATAATTTGTATTATTGTTTTTAATAAAAGTTTAGGTGCTAAAAATCTTGAAAAATATTGTGAAAAAGCACTTCCTGCAATTTGTTCTGTAGTGCTTGTAACTGGTGCAGGTGGTATGTTTGGCGGTGTTTTAAGAGCTAGTGGAATAGGTGATGCGTTGGCTGGAACTTTAGCTAATTTAGGCGTTCCTGTTATTTTAGCTGGTTTTATAATAGCAGCAATTATTAGAATTGCTCAAGGTTCAGCTACCGTTGCACTTACTACAACAGCTGGTTTAATGGCACCGATTATTGCAGCAAATACATCAATTGCAGAATTTGATAAAGTTGCTATCGTTTTAGCAATAGCTTGTGGTAGTGTTGTTTGCTCTCATTTTAATGATTCTGGATTTTGGCTTGTAAAAGGCTTATTTGGTTTAGATGAAAAAACAACTCTTAAAACTTGGACTATATTAGAAACTTTAATAGGTGTTATAGGTTTTGTATTAATACTTATAATTTTAGCTTTATTTAATCTTGTATTTTAGTGTTTTTACTTTGGAATTTAAAATTATATTTTAAATTCCATTTTTAAAAAAATATTATTTTTTGTGTTAGTTCATATTATTATAATAACTTTATATATAGCCTTATAATATTATTCCATTTACTTAATTCTTAAATTATTTTATTATAATTTTACCTAACTTATAAAATTAAGTTTTATTTAAATTTTAAGGAGAATTTATGGAAAAGTTATCTCGTAGAAGCTTTTTAAAAGGTGCAGCAGGAGTAGCAGCTAGTGCGTCAAGTTTAGGTGCTGTTGATTTTATTGGTGAAAACGCTATTCCTAAAATAGATGAAAGCTTAATTAGTGCTTCACATTTTGGAGCTTATCATCCTATTATTAGAAGTAGCAAAGTTGAAGGATTTAAAGCTTTTAATGGGGATTTTAAACCAACAACTCTTATGAATGGTGTAGTAAATAGAGTATATTCACAA
>NZ_JACGAY010000023.1:0-34430 GCF_020137705.1 Campylobacter sp. RM9333 | reverse complement strand
ATGTAATTTATTAAAAAATCTTTTTTAATTCTTCTAAAGCCTTAAATCTGTGGCTAATTTTATTTTTTTCATCTTGACTAAGCTCTGCAAAAGTCTTACTTAATCCTAAAGGAATAAACATACTATCATAGCCAAAACCATTATTACCACTTTCTATTTTACTAATCGTTCCATCGCAAACGCCTTTTGCAAATTCTATCTTTGAATTAGTAATTAAGCATAAAACACAAACAAAACTAGCCTTACTAAAATCAACTCCAACTTTAGTTAATTCAAGGCGTAGTTTTTCTCTATTTTTAGCATCTTTTTCATCACTAAAATCATTTGCGTATCTAGCAGAAAAAATGCCTGGAGCATTATCTAAAGCCTCAACGCAAAGACCACTATCATCAGCTAATACTGCATAATTTTTCTTATCTTCTTCGCTTAATTTATCCCACAATGCTTTTGCTTTAATTTTTGCATTTTGTTTAAAGCTATTTCCATTTTCAATAGGATTAAAATCACTCACAAAATCACTTGCTAAATAAAGCTCACAATTTGTTAATAATTCTTTAAATTCTTTTAATTTACCACTATTTGAACTCGCAATTATTATTTTCATTATCTATCCTTTATAATTTTTAGTATTATAAGTAATAAAAATACCAAAAGGACAAACCATTAAAGATTTAATAATTATCGGAGCTGGAGCAGCGGGATTATTTTTGGCTGCTAATTTGAAAAAAAATGCTTTAATTTTAGAGCAAAATAATGCCGTTGCTAAAAAACTTTTAATAAGTGGTGGTGGCAAATGCAATGTAACAAATGAAAATATCAATATTAAATCGTATTTATGCGATGATTATGATAAATTAAAGCAAAGTTTAGATGAGTTTAGCTATCAAGATAATCTTAATTTTTTTAAAGGAATTAAGTTTAATAAAATTAGAAATAAGCAGTTTTTTGCTCCTAATTCTTCATTAATCCTTGATAGATTATTAAGTCAAAATAAATCAAAAATTATGCTAAATACTAAAGTTTTAGACTTAGAAAAGGCAAATAATTCTTATAAAATCATCACAAATAAAGGCGAGTTTTTAGCTAAAAATGTAGTAATTGCTACTGGTGGAATTTCTTTTGCTACTTTAGGAGTAAGCGATATTGCATTAAAAATTGCAAAAGAATTTCAAATAGGATTTAGCGAGTTTTTACCTGCTTTAGTGCCACTTACTTTACAAAAAGATGAGTTTTTTATGAAAAATCTTAGTGGAATTAGCATTGAAGTTTGCATTAATGATACTTTTAAAGGCTCTATGTTATTTACCCATAAAAGCATTAGCGGCCCTGTGGTTTTGAGTGCTTCATTGTTTTGGACTAAAGGCAAAATCAAAATTAATTTTTTAAATGATTTTAAAATAGATTTTAGTAGTTTAAAGCAAGCTAGCACGCATTTACCTTTACCTAAAGCTTTTATTAAAGAATACTTAAATGCAAATAATTTAAGCGATAAAGCAATGAATAAATATAATTTAGAAGAAAAAGAGATTATAAATAAATTATATAATTATGAGTTCGCACCAGCAGGAAATCTAGGCTTTAATAAAGCAGAAGTTTGTAAAGGTGGAGTTAGCCTAAAAAGCCTAAATGAGCATTATGAAAGCTTAGAAAATAAAGGTTTATTTTTCATAGGTGAATGTTTAAATGTAGCGGGGATTTTAGGCGGATTTAATATACATTTTGCATTTGCTAGTGCAAAAAAATTGGCAAATTATTTAAACAAGGAGTTAAAAGATGATTGATTTATCAAATAATGAAAATACCTTAATAAAGCACGATTTTAAAAGCATTATGAATGATTATGATTTAATGTGTAAATACCCTTGCGATAGCGAGTATTTGCTAAAAGAAGAACTAGCCAAAAAGCATAATGTAAAATCAAATAACATAAGCTTAGGTTGTGGCTCAAGCGATATTATTTATAGAACAATTTGTGCTTTAAATGCAAGAGCAAAAAGCGAAAATAAAGAGCTTAATTTAATAGTTCCTATGCCAACATTTGATTTGGTTTTAAGCATTGCAAAAGCTTTAAAAGTAAAAATCACTTATATTTATTTAAAAGATGATTTTATCCTAAATGTAAATGATATAAAGCCATTAAAAAACTCATATAATTTAATTTATATTACCAATCCAAACAACCCAAGTGCAAAAGAGCTTAGCCAAAATTATTTAGAGTATTTATGCTCAATTTGTAAGGATAATACTTATATGATTTTAGATGAAGCTTATGCTGAATACAATACTAATTTTGTAAGTATTAAAAAATGCCAAAAAAATATAATAATTACTAGAACCTTTTCTAAAATCTATGCTCTAGCAGGACTTAGAATAGGATATGCTATTGCTGAAAATAAATTGCTTTCTTTTATTGATGAGTTTATTTTAATAGACAATATCAATGCTTATGCTTTATTTTGTGCTATAAATGCTTTAAAAGATGAAGAATTTGTAAATAAAGCAAGAGCTATGACCTTAGAAAATAAGGCTAAATTAGAGCAGGTTTTAAATGAATTGGATATTTTTTATTTTAAATCTAATGCTAATTTTATTTTACATAAAATAAAAAGTGAAAATTATCATAATTTTATGCTAGAAAACGGCGTTAAAGTAGGTAGAAAAATACATAATTACCCTTTATTTAACAGAATTAGCGTAGGAAATATTGAAGAATTAAATGTATTTTTTAAAGCCTTAAAATTAGCAAAAGAAAAAGATTTGGTGTAAAAATAAATTAAGAATTTAATTCTTAATTTATATCAAATAAAGAAGGTGTATAACCGCTTAATTTTAAAAGCGAATAAGCTTTAGTGGTTGCTACCCTTCCTTTTGCACTTTTTTCTATGTAATTATTTGCTATCAAATAAGGCTCGATTACATCTTCAATAGTTCTTTCATCTTCGCTTAAAGCTGCTGCAATAGTATTTAAGCCCACTGCTTTTTTAGCCTTGCATAAAAACTCAAGATAATTTAAATCGCACTCATCAAGACCTAATTCATTTACACCTAAACTCTCAAGCGCTAATTTAGCTCTTTTTAAAGTGATTTTTGTTTCATTATTTACTATGGCAAAATCCCTAACTCTTTTAAGAAGTCTAAGGGCAATTCTTGGGGTGCTTCTGCATCTTTTAGCTATTTCTTTACTAGCGTCGTTATCACAGGTAATATCAAGTTTTAAAGCAGCTTTGCTAATAATTAAGGCAAGTTCATCAGGGGTATAAAACTCTAGCCTACAATTAATCCCAAATCTATCCCTAAGCGGAGTTGAAATTCCACCGCTTTTAGTAGTAGCAGCAATTAAGCAAAACTTAGCTAAATCAATTTTAACGGTTTGAGCTGCAGGGCCACTTCCTATTATAATATCAAGACGAAAGTCCTCCATCGCTGGATATAAAACTTCTTCAATAGCAGGGCTTAAGCGATGAATTTCATCAATAAATAATATATCTCCATCTTCAAGATTTGTAAGAATTGCAGCTAAATCTCCGCTTTTTTCTATCATAGGAGCTGCTGTGGTTTTGATATTTACTCCCATTTCATTTGCAATTATATTTGCTAAAGTAGTTTTTCCAAGACCTGCAGGGCCAAAAAATAAAGTATGATCAAGCGGAGCATTTCTTAACTTTGCTGATTTTATAAATACTTTTAAATTCTCTTTAGTTTTGTTTTGACCTACATATTCATCAAAAGTGCTTGGTCTTAGGCTAATTTCATATTTGCTATCATCTTTAAATTGTTCAATTTCAACTATTCTTTCCATTTTTTACCTTAAATAATGTTTGTAAATAATTTGTATAATCTTAGCAAAATATAAAAACGAGTGATTACATGAATAAAAATTTAGGACTTTTAGGGCAATTAGAATTAGAATTTGATTTTGATATCGTTGATGATTTTATGACCCATTTTAATATTTTTTGCGATTCTTTAGAGCCTGTTATTATCGCACTTGAAGATGAAGATAAATATAAAAATAAAGTAAATGAGCTTTTTAGAATGTTTCATAATATGAAAAGCGCTAGTGGTTTTTTAAAAATTAATCAATTCGTAAATATTTGTAAAATTGTTGAAGATGTCTTAGATGAAGCTAGAGATATGAGAGGTCCTGCTAGCGATGAATTAGTAGATTGGCTACTTTTTGTAACTGACCAATTTATGATATACAAAAGAGATTTTAACGATAATAATCCTTATCTATCAGCTTTAAATCCAAAAATTATTCACCTACCACAAAGGCTAAATAAATGAATGCTAAATATTTTATAACAGCTATTGTTTTATTGGTTTTATGTTGTTTGCTTTATTTATTTAAACCTTTTTTATTAACTATTGCAATTGCTGTTTTAATGGCAGTTGCTACTGCAAATCTTCATCATAAAATATTCGTAAAAACAAAAAGAAAATATGTAGCTCCAATAGTTTTAACAACTATGATGTCTTTATTATTTTTTGCTCCACTTGCATACACTAGCTTTTCTTTAGCAAGTTCAATTAAAGACTTAGATATAGCTCAAATTCAAACAACAATTACAAAATTAAAATCAGCAGAATTTAATTTGCCAAGCAATTTAGACTACATAGAGCCAAAAGTAAAAGAAGCTTTAAATGAAATAGATTTAAATAATGTAGGTAAAAATATATTAAATTATGCTTCAAATTTTACAAAATCAGGTGTTAAATTCTTTACTGAACTTATATTAATAATAATATTTTATTTCTTCGCAAATTATTACGGAGTAGAACTTGTAGGATTTTTTAGAAAACTTATGCCGCTTAAAAAAAGTGAATTTGAAAATGTATTAGGTGAAGTATCTAATGTAATGAGCGTTGTGTTTTATTCTGTAATTATTACTGCTGTTTTTGAAGGTTTATTATTTGCAGTATTTTTAATGTATTTTGGATATAACGGACTTTTAATGGGTATTTTATATGCAATATCTTCGCTAATTCCATTAATAGGCGGTGCTTTACTTTGGGTTCCTGTTAGTTTATATGAATACTCTCACGGCAATACAGCAAATGCTATAATAATTGCGCTTTATTCAATTATTATGATTTCTATTATTGCAGATACTTTTGTAAAACCATTAATAATTAGATGGATTAATGAAAAATTGTTAAAAACACCAGCAAATGTAAATGAGCTTTTGATATTTTTTGCAATGATTGCTGGTATTTCTACATTTGGCTTTTGGGGAGTTATATTAGGGCCTGCTATTTTGGCTTTATTTTTATCAGTTGTAAAACTTTATGTATTAATTATAGAAAAGCATTAAATTATTATTTTTTTAATGCTTGGATTTAATCTAACTAAAGCTTCATAAACATTAGTATTAAAATAATTTGCGTATTTTAAAGCATCGTTAAATACGCAGATATTTTCTTTATTAGTATCTTCAATGCTAAAGCTATCCATTGAGATTTTGCCTAAAACTTGTTCGTTATTTGCTAATTTAAATTCTTTTAAACCTTTATAATATAAAAGCCCATCTCCATATCCTAAATCATAATTAGCAACTTTTAAATCCTTATTAGATACAAAAATCTCATCATATCCAATACTATCTCCAGCACTAATAATTCTTGAGCTAATTTTTTCAGCCCAAAGACTTAAAACCGGCTTTAAATTAGCCTTTACATCGCAATACCCAAATTGTGCTAAACCTACTCTAGCGGCCTTATCATATTCATTTTCATCTAAAAATAAAGTGCTAGAATTTGCAGAGTGAAAAAACACTTCATCAGAATAATTATTCTTTATAAACTCGCACATTTTTATATAAAGTGGTTTTTGATTTTTAATATTATTTGGACTTGAATAATGAGTGAAAGCTGATACTAATTTCAGCTTTTTTTCTTTAATAATTTTTAGAGCTAATTCTAAATTGTTTTCACATATTCCACTTCTATGCATATTAGTATCAAGTTTTAAAGCGACTTTATCTTCATTATTTAAATAATCAAAATAACTCAAATCATTAATAGCTAAAATATAATTATCGCAAGCTTTATAATGCTTTGGAATTTGAGATAGTATTAATATATTTTTAAATTTATTTTGAATAATACTAGCTTCATTTATGTTTTTTACTGCGACATTTTTAATACCAAATTCTAAAGCCAAATCACTAATTATATTAATATCGTGCCCGTAAGCATTGTCCTTTAAAATAATGATTAATTTATCAATGCTACTAACTTTTTTTAAGCACTCATTTAAATTATAAAAATAATTTGCTTTATTAATTGTGATAAATGCCATTATTGCTCCGTTAAGATTGACATTTTTCCATTTACTAATTCAATATATAAAACTTTTTCACCATTAAAAGTATAACTTGAAGTAGCATAATTTTCATAAAAAGTAATCTTAAATATTTTTCTTTGCTCTAAATTAGGATAAGGAATTATATTTATATCTTTAAATTGTATTGTTTTATCCTGCTTTCTACTAAAAATTGCCTTTTTTTGCTCCTTGAAAGCAGATATTTTCGTGCCATCATATTTAATAAACTCATCACTATAATAACTAAGATATGTTTTATAATCATTATTAGTCCAAGCATTTTTCCAGTCAAATAAATTAGCCAATATTAAAGCAATTTCATCAGCATTTGTGCTAACAACGCCTTTTTCATTAATTAATACATATATTTTTTTATTATTTACAATGCCATTAAAATCTAACAAAACATCATTAGTCATTACAACACAACCCTTAGTCTTATAAGCATCATATCTTACATCGCCTTCAAGTGGAAAACCATGAATCCAAATTCCAGAGCCTGTTTTTTTACGAACTTTATCATATAAATTAGGATAGTTTAAAACAAAAGCATAAGGTCCATAATAATTATCAGGTGGAACCATTTTGTTTAAAACCTGATAAGCTCCAATAGGGGTTTTTAAGTCCCCTTCTCTTTCTTTATTGCCCATAAGACCTGTTATTACACTTTGCTCGAATTTAGGTGTTAATTTGTTGTTTTTTTCTTCAAATAAAACTAATTTTTGTTTATCTTTATCAACTACTACCACCATAGCATCATCGCTATAGTATCCATATTTTAAATCAAGTCCTTGCAATTGAGTTTGCCAAAACTTAACATCACTAAGTCCAGCTTCAAGCTTATTTTCAACTGCACCTATGCCATCTTTTAAATAAATTTGTAATAAATTGTCTGAATATAAATAAATTGATAATAATAAAATTATGATTTTTTTCACTATTAGCTCCTATAAAAGTTAAGGACTAATTATAAAAAGTAATTTTAAAGCTAAGTTAATACCAAAAATGTTTTTTTGATTATTGCTTTCATTAAGAAAAATTTATTTATAATCCTTATCGTTTTTATTAAAAAGGAGAATTCAATGAAAAAGATATTATTAGCGTTAAGTTTAGGTGCAAGTTTATTTGCAAACAACATAGAAATAAGTGAGCCTTATGTTAAAATTACCCCACCAAATGCAAAAAATTCAGCTATTTTTATGAGTATTAAAAACAACTCAAATGAAGATATAAAATTAGTTGATGCTAAATGTGATTTTGCAAAAAATACAGAAATCCACACTCATATTCACGAAGATGGTATGATGAAAATGATTAGAATACAAGACGCAACAATCAAGGCAAATGATACTTTAGAACTAAAACCAAAAAGCTATCATATTATGCTAATGGATATTAAAGATAGCATTAAAGAAGATACTAAACTTAATTTAGAACTAAGCTTTAGTAATGGCGAAAAAGTTGAATTAAAAGACATTCCAGCAAAATCAATAATTCACGCTCATTAATGAAAAAATTAATATTTTTATTAGTAATAATTGCTATTTTTGCAAGTTTGTTTTATTTTTATCCAAATTCTAAAAAAAGGGAGTTAATCACTACATTAACTCCACTTAGTTGCGATTTAAATGTAAGCGAGTGTGAAGTAGATTATAATGGTAAAAAAATCATATTTGATTTAAGTCCAAAACCGCTAAAAACCTTAGAAGAAACAAAAGTGATTATTAAAAATTTAGAAGATTTTCCCAAATTAAATGCAAGACTTTATGGGCTTAATATGTATATGGGAGATATTGTAGGAGAATTTGAAAAGATTGATAATGCTTATATTGCAGATATTGTTTTTAGTGCTTGTACTGAAAATACTATGAGATATAGACTAGAATTATTTAATGACAATAAAAGCCTTGATTTATCTATAGATTTTGATGTTAGGAGATAGTATGAAAAAACTAATTATTTTTATTTTTTTAGGATTAATCTTAACTGCTTGTTTTAATAATAAATATGATTTTAATTTAAAAGGAGCAGGTGATAAAACTTATACCCTTAAAGATTTTAAAGGAGATAATTTATTAATTTACTTTGGCTACACATTGTGTGCTGATATATGCCCTACTTCTTTAGCTATTGCCACTAAAGCTTTAAATGAATTAAATAGAAATGATATAAAAATATTATTTATTAGTCTTGACCCTAAAAGAGATACGGCAAATGATATAAATGAATATGTACAATATTTTTATAAAAACTCACTAGGACTTGTGCCTAGCGAAGATGAGCTTAAAAGAATTTCAAAAAACTATGGGGTAAAATATGAGTATATTTATCAAGATAGTGCTGCTGAATACACCGTAGCTCATAGCTCAAGTTTTTATATAATTGATAAAGATGGTAATTTCAAAGGAGAAATAAGCAATTTAACAAATGCGAATGTTAAGAAAAAAATTAGCGAATTTTTAGGTAATAATTAACTATTTACTTTTACAATTCGGTTTTTAAATATATAAAGGAGAAATAATGGCTACTAAAAAAACTAGCGAAAAAGAAACAAAGCAAACAGCTAAAAAAACTACTGCTAAAAAAGAAACGGCTAAAAAAGAAGTAAGTAAAAAAGAAACTTCTAAAGAAGTAGCAAAAAAACCAACTGCAACAAAAGCTGAAAAAGTAGAAAAAGAAGTAGTTGAAGATAAAGCTGTTAAATCTAAATCAAAGGAAACTACATTGTCTAACGAAGTAAGTAAAGTTGAAGAATTACAAAATGAAATTGAAAAATTAAAAGCTGAACTTGGTATTATGAAACAATTCAATAATAATCGTGATAAAAACTCAAGCGATAAAATCTTTATGGAACTTGAAAAATTAAAAGAGATTATTTATGGTTTAGAAGATAGAATTGAAGAGCTTGAATATCAAGTAAGCGAAAAAGACGATTATTAATATTCATTCCGTTTTTCGGAATGAATTAAACTTATGCTATTTACATTTATTCTTTCATTAATTAGTTTTGTTGTTTTAATTATTTTTAAAGGTATTGATTTTACTTATTTAAATTCTTTATATGATTTTATAAGTTTTAAGACACTTGCCTTACTTTCTATGTTTATAGCTGTTAATAAATCCTTAGAATTAATAGGAGCATTTAAGCTACTTGCCTTTTATGTATTAAACAAAATTACCAAATTAAAAACCATAGCAATTTTACTAATACTAATATGTTTTTTTAGCTCTATGTTAGTTACTAATGATGTAGCGTTGCTTTGTTTTGTGCCTTTTAGTATTTATTTATTAAAAGAATTAAAAGCGAAAAAATTTACTATGCAAATCATAATATTACAAACAATAGCAGCAAATCTTGGCTCAATGCTAACCCCATTTGGAAATCCACAAAATTTATTTATATTCACATATTTTCATTTAGATTTTTTAAGCTTTTTTAAAAGCACTTATATTTACTGCTTTATATCTTTAATATTATTATTTATTTTTACCATAAACATTAAAAACAAAAACATAAAACTAAAAAATCTTATAAAAACTCAAATAAATCAAAAATTATTTATCCAAAACCTAGCATTATTTTTCATATCAATTTTATGTGTTAGTGATATTTTAAATATATTTTTAGGTTTTTTTATAGTTTTTATAAGCTTATTTATTAGTAATAAAAACGCAATTTTTAAAGCTGATTTTTCTCTTATTATAATTTTTATAAATCTTTTTATATTTGTAAAAAATATAAGTTATTTTATAAGTATTAAAGAATTTGATATTTTTTATCTAAGTATATTTTTATCTTGGATTATTAGCAATGTTCCTGCTTGTGTGTTTTTAGCTAGTTTTACAAATGATTATAAAGAATTATTATTAGGGGTAAATATTGGCTCATTAGGGACTTTAATAGCGTCTATGGCTAGTTTAATTTCTTATAAATATTACATTAATTCTTATAAAAATAAAGCTTTTAAATACATAATCAATTTTACTTGGATAAATATTGTATTTTTAATAATTTTAGTAGTTTTTAAAGAATTATCCCGAATTTAATCGGGATAAAATTATTTCGTATTAAATATAAATTCCTTATCAAAATCAACTTCTACAAAAGATTTCAAATTCCCTTGTAAAATAAGCTCACTAAGTCTTGAATCAATTTCTTGATATATAGTTCTTTTTAAGGCTCTAGCACCATATTCATCACTATATCCTAGATTTAAAATTTCTAATCTTGCATTCTCACTAATACTAAAGCCAATTCCAAGTTCAGCTAATTTATTGCTAGTATTTTTAAGCAAAATATCAATAATTTGTAAGCATAAATCTTTATTTAAAGCATTAAATCCTACTATTTCATCAAGCCTATTTACAAATTCAGGTTTAAAGTATTTTAATAATTCTTTATTTATTAATTCATTTCTTTCTTTTTCATTTTTAATATCTACAAACTTAGCTGCTCCAATATTACTTGTAAATATTATTAAAGTGTTTTTAAAATCAACCCTAAAGCCTTTATTATCACTCAAAGCTCCTTCATCTAACATATTTAAAAATATATTAAAAATCTCAGGATGAGCTTTTTCTATCTCATCAAAAAGTAGCACCGAATAAGGTCTATTTTTAACAGCTTCTGTTAATTGTCCGCCTTCATCACTTCCTACATAACCAACCGCAGAACCTATTAAATTGCTTACTCTATAACTTTCAGCATATTCATTCATATCAAAACGAATTAAAGCCTTTTCATCATCAAAAAGCTCTTTTGCAATTGCTTTTGCTAATTCAGTTTTACCAACTCCTGTAGGCCCTAAGAATAAAAAGCTTCCTATAGGACGATTGCTATCACTAAGCCCTGCTTTATTTGCCCTTACTGCACGAGCTAGAGCTTTTATAGCTTTATCTTGTCCTACTACACGAGTTTGTAAATTATTTTCAAGATTTAAGTATTTTTCACTCTCATTGCTTAGTAATTTACTAACCTTTATTCCTGTCATTTTTGCTAAAATTAAAGCGACTTGTTCATCATCAACTTCGTTTTTAAGTAAAGTTCCACTTTGTTTTAACTCTTGCCAATTTGCTTTAGCATTCTCAAGCTCGTTTTTAACTTGTGGGATTTTTCCGTATTCAATCTCTCCTGCTTTTTGATAATCTCCTTTATTTTTTGCAATATTTGCTTCATTTTGCAAATTATTAATCTCGTTCATTTTCTTTGAAATTTCAGCAAATACTCTTTGCTCGTTTTCAAATTTCATTCTTAATTTTCTTTCTTCTTCGCTAAATTCACTTAATTCATTTTCAATTTCTTTTAATCTTTCTTTATTTTTTTCTTCACCTTCCATTAATAAAGCTTCTTTTTCAACTCTTAATCTAACGATATTATTTTTTACATTTCTTAAAGCACTTGGCTCACTTTCAATTTGCATTTTAAGTTCAGCCGCAGCTTCATCTATTAAATCTATTGCTTTATCAGGTAAAAATCTTCCTTGAATATAACGATTACTAAGCTTAACAGCAGCTACTAAAGCTTTATCATTAATACTTACATTATGATGAGCGCTTAATCTTTCTTTAAGACCCCTAAGCATTGCTATTGCATCATTTACGCTTGGTTCATTCACAATTATGCTTTGAAATCTTCTTTGCATTGCAGCATCTTTTTCAAAATATTTTTTATATTCTTTTAAAGTGGTTGCACCAATGGTTTTAAACTCGCCCCTACTTAAAGCAGGTTTAAGTATATTAGCAGCATCCATACTTCCTTCACTTGCTCCTGCACCTAATATTGTATGAATTTCATCAATGAAAATTATAATATTAGGATTTGCTTTTACACTTTCAATTATATTTTTAAGTCTTTCTTCAAATTCTCCGCGGTATTTTGCTCCTGCAACAAGTGCTGCTAAATCAAGACTTAATATTTGTTTATTAGCTAAAGAGCTTGGCACTTGTTTATTAGCAATTGCTTGAGCTAGAGCTTCTACTATAGCTGTTTTACCAACTCCTGGCTCACCTAATAAAATAGGATTATTTTTGCTTTTTCTAATTAAGATTTGCATAAGCCTTTCTAATTCATTATCCCTTCCTGTAATTGGGTCAAGTTTGCCTGATTTTGCTAATTCAACTAGATTTGTGGTGTATTTTTCTAATTCTTTATTGCTTATGTCATCTTGCTCTTTTTCGCTAATTTTTCTATCGCCTCTTAAAGCATTTAATTCGCTTTTTAATACAAGTAAATCTAAATAATCTTTTAATAACTCACAAATTCCACCCTTATCACACTCACTAATTATCCACATATCAGTGCTTAAGTAGCTATCACCTTTGCTTAAAGCAAATCCAATAGCCTTTTCAAGTGAAGTTAAAAGTGCATTGCTAGGTTTTACATTATTAGCATTTACTCCATCGCTTTTTACTAAATTATCAGCCTTACTTTTTAGCATTAGTGAAATTGCGGTTTTATCTATTGATAATTTATTAAATACTTGATTAAGAATAGAGCTTGAATCATTAGCAATAGCCCATAAAATATGAAATGGTTCTATATTTGGATTTTTATTAAATACACATAAGCTTACTGCTTGACTTAAAGTTTCATTAAATTGATTTGTTAATTTATCTTGAATATTCATATTATCTCCTTTAATTGATATGGTTCGTATTATATTACTTTAGTCTATTATTGTCAAGTATAAAATTAAATTTATCACTTAAATATATTAAGTGCTAAGTTTTTTATTTAAAAATACACATAATTGCTTACTTGTATTTAAAAAATTGCGTTAAAATCACAGCTTTAATCTTAAATCTTATTGGAGCTATCGTGAATTTTAATAAAAAGATATTTTTGTGTGTTGCACTTGGAATTTCGTTGTTTGCAAAAACTGATGAAGAAGCTGAAAGACAAGCATTTTCAAAGCTTATTAAAACTTTTAGAATGATTGAAGCAAATTATGTTGATGAAATCAGTATAGAGCAACTTGTGGATAAATCTTTAGAAGGATTATTGAGTAATCTTGACGCACATTCAGCATTTTTAAATGAAAAGAATTTCAAATCTTTACAAGAAAGCACAAACGGAGAATTTGGCGGTCTTGGAATGACTTTATCAATTAAAGATAATGCAATAACCGTTATTGCACCGATTGAAGGAACACCTGCTGATAAAATTGGTATAAAATCAGGCGATGTTATTTTAAAAATTGAAAATGAAAGCACGATAGGAATGAATCTTGATGACGCAGTTTCTAAAATGCGTGGCAAACCAAATACTAAGATTAATATTACAATATATAGAAAAGGCGAGAAAAAGCCACTAGATTTTACGATAACAAGAGATATTATAAAAGTTGAAAGCGTTTATACTAAAAAAATAGAAAATACAGACTTTTTATACATTAGAATTACAAGTTTTGATAGAAATGTTGTAAGTAAAGTAAAAGACGCATTAGCTATTAATAAGGATATTAAAGGGATAGTAATTGATTTAAGAAACAACCCAGGTGGTTTATTAAACCAAGCTACAGATTTATTGAATTTATTTATTGATAAAGGTATTTTAGTATCTCAAAAAGGAAGAGATGAAAGTGCTAAAATAGATACTTTAGCAATTAAAGGTGCTGCAATAAATACAAAAATACCTATTAGTATAATTGTAAATGGTGGAAGTGCAAGTGCAAGCGAAATCGTAAGTGGAGCTATGCAAGATAGAAAAAGAGCGATTATTGTTGGTGAGAAGACTTTTGGTAAAGGAAGTGTTCAAATGATTAGAGAAATCAATGATAAAGAAGGTATAAAACTAACAATCGCAAAATACTACCTACCAAGTGGAAGAACAATTCAAGCAGTAGGAGTTACTCCTGATATTATTGTGTATCCTGGTAAGGTAAATACTGAAGATAGTGGCTTTAGTATAAAAGAAAGCGAACTTAAAAAGCACCTAGAAAATGAATTAGAAAAAATTGATGGTAAAAAAGAAAACAAAACCGATAAAAATACACTAACTCAAGAGCAAATCAATGAAGATTCTCAATTAAAATCAGCAATTGACGCTTTAAAAATCTTAGTAATTAAAGGAAATTAATGAAAAAAATAATCTTTTTGATATTTGCTAGTATTTTATTTGCAGCTCCATCAAAAGAATTAAGTGTAATGGACGCTCAAGTTTATACAAACCTTAATCAAAATAATGAAGATGCAAATAGTTTTACTAGCGATATTAAAGAAGAATTTAATGATAAAGTAGAACTTGCTATTAATGCTAATTTTTCAAAAAATTCTGTAAAAACTAAAGAAGTTTTTTATATAGATATAACAATTAATTCTAATTACAAAACAAATTTTACTCCGCAAATTAATTTTGAAAAAAGCATTGATATGCAACAATTAAATAAAGATATTAAATTTAATAGCGAAAATGGAATTTATACTACTCGTGTTTATTTTCAAGCAAATACAGCAAATGCTAAACTAAACTCAATTGATGCTAAGTTATTTAGAAATACTCAAGAAGTAGGAAATGCTAAAATCAGCCTAGATAATTTAAAAATTGAAGAATTAAAATTTAATAAAGATTATGTAGAGTTAGTTGCAAGTGATTTAAAAATTACGAATTTAAAATGCACTGAATATGATGAAACTAGCGTTATATGTGGAATGGACGCAAAAGCAAATAACACTAATTTTAATAATTTTTCTTTAAAAACTGCAAAATCACAAAGCATTACAAATGTCGGAAAAGACTATGAAAATGCAAAATGCTCAATTGCTTTAATTTTTCCTAATAATATGAAAAATTTCTCTTTTTCATATTATGACCCATTAGAAAATAAATTCATAGAATATTCTAATAAAATCATAGTAGAATCTGAAGAAATAAGCACTCAAACAGACTTAAATCCAATAACAAAAGAAATTAATTTTTATTTACAAATTGGAAGCTTAATCTTAGCTGTAATTTGTCTCATAATTGTAGTAATTTTTAAAAGGTTTTTTTCTTTAATAGCACTTGCTATAGTTTTTGTAGCTTTTAGCTTTATTGATGGTGGGAATTTTAGTAGTGCTAAATTAAAATCAGGTGCAAGTGTTAGAATTTTACCAACTAATAATTCAACTATTTTTTATAAAAATACTGACATAAAAGAAGTAAAAATCATAACCAAAAAAGACAATTTTGTGAAAATAGCACTTGATGAAAATACAAGTGGTTGGGTAAAAAATGAAGATATTGAATAAAATCTTAAGTATTTTTCTAGCAATAATCATAGCAATCAGCATTGCTTTTGTAATTGTTTTAATGTTTATTTTTCCTACAAAAAATTGGGTTATTAGAAAAACTTGGGCAAAATTTATCCGTAAATTGTGCTGTTATAAAATAGAAATAAAAGGCGATTTTAATCCTAACGCAAGAATGATTATCCTAAATCATCGCTCAATGCTAGATATTATCGCACTTGAAGATATATATCCATACGATTTAGCTTGGATTGCAAAAAAACAGATTGAAGAATTATTTTTCTTTGGAAATATCATAAAACTACCTAAAATGATTTCAATAGATAGAGAAAACGCAAGAGATTTCGTAAGAGTTATAAATGAAGCAAACGATAGATTAAGTAATAATAGAAACATATCTATGTTTCCTGAAGGAACTAGAAGTGATGGCTATGAATTATTAAGGTTTAAAAAAGGCGCTTCAATGCTAGCTACTAAGTTAGATGTTTTAGTTCAACCTGTTGTAATTATTGGTTCAAAAGAGATTTTAGATAGTAAAAGAATAACAATTCACTTAGGTAAAAAACTTACAATAATACCTTTACAACCACTAAAAGCTAATGAATTAGACAATGCAAAAGACTTAATGCAAGAAGCAATTAATGAATATTTCAAGGCTAATGAGTGAATATTTTTATGGTTGCTTTAGGTGGAGCCATTGGTGCTGTTTTAAGATATATTTTAAGCACTTTTATAAATCGTAATTTTGATTTTAAATTCTTTATAGCTGGGACATTAATCGTTAATTTAATAGGCTGTTTTTTGATAGGATTATTTTATGCACTAGCTAAAAATTACGAGAGTTTAAACGAGATAAGACTATTAATAGTAGTAGGATTTTTAGGTGCTTTTACTACTTTTTCATCAATTACTTATGAGAGCATAACATTATTAAAATCATTAGGCTTCGTTGCCTTTAGTGCAAATATTATTTTAAATGTAGTATTTGGACTAATAGCAACTTATATTGCTTTAATTTTTTTTAAATAGGAGAAAATATGGAATTTAAAACCGAAGTAAATCAATTACTTAATTTAATGATTCATTCACTTTACTCAAATAAAGAAATATTTTTAAGAGAGCTTATATCAAACTCAAGCGACGCTATAGATAAGCTAAATTTCTTAAGCCTTAGCGATGAAGCTTATAAAGGAATTAGCTTTAATCCTAGTATTAAAATTAGCATTAATAAAGACGCTAAATTATTAATCATAGAAGATAACGGCATAGGTATGGACGAAGCTGATTTAAATAATAATTTAGGCACAATTGCTTCAAGTGGAACTAAGAAATTCTTAGAAAATTTAAGCGAAGATGCTAAGAAAAATAGCGATTTGATAGGTCAATTTGGTGTTGGATTTTATTCAGCATTTATGGTTGCAAATAAAATTGAAGTTTATACTAAAAAAGCCTTAAGCAATGATTCGTTTTTGTGGAGTTCTGATACAAATGGTTATGAAATCACTAAAACAAATAAAGATAGTTTTGGCACAAAAATAGTTCTACATTTAAAAGATGATGAGTTTTTAAACACTCACACTATTGAAAACCTAGTTAGCAAGTATTCAAATCATATTTCTTATCCGATTTTCTTAGAAAAAGAGATAAGTGTTGGCGAAGGAGAAAACGCTAAAACTGAATTAAAATTCGAGCAAATCAATAAAGCAAAAGCTTTATGGAGAGAAAACAAAGCAAGTCTTAAAAAAGAAGATTATTTAAAATTCTATGAAGGCATAAGTTATGATAGTAAAGAGCCGATTTTATATGTTCATACTAAAAGCGAAGGCGGTTCTTTAGAATATTCAAGCTTATTTTTTATCCCTGCAAATGCTCCACACGATTTATATAGAGTAGATTATGAAAAAGGTATAAAACTTTATGTAAAAAGAGTATTAATTAGCGAAAAAGAAGAGATTTTACCAAGTTACTTAAGATTTGTTAAAGGTGTGCTTGATGTTGAGGATTTACCTTTAAATGTAAGTCGTGAGATACTACAAGAAAATGTAATTTTAAGAAAAATCAAAGAAATCAGCACTAAAAAGATTTTAGGTGAATTAGAAAAATTACAAAAAAATGACGCTAATAAATATGATGAGTTTTATAAATTATTTGGTGCTGTATTAAAAGAAGCATTGTTTGACCCAAGTGCAAACAAAGATGAAATTTTAGCATTATGCAAATTTGATAATAGTCAAAACGATACTCAAATCACACTTGATGAATATTGTGCTAATTTAGGTGAAAACAAAACTATTTATTATCTAATCGGTGAAAACAAAGAATTATTAAAACACTCACCTTTACTTGAAAGCTACAAAAAAAATGGCATAAATGTATTGCTTTTAAGCGACAAGATTGACCCAATCGTAATTCCTATGGTTCATAAATATAAAGATTTTGATTTAAAAGCTATAAACGAAGTTGATGAAATCAAAAAAGATGAATTAAACGATGAGCAAAAAAGCTTTTGTGAAAAATTAAGCAAAATATTAGAAAATGATGTAAAAGAAGTAGTTTTATCTAATTCTTTAGAAAGCTCATTATCAAGCTTAGTTTATGATACTAAAGACCAAGAATATATGATGGCTAAAATGATGGCTCAATTTAGCGGAGAAAAAATGAATGCTAAAGGCGTTTTACAATTAAATGCAAAACACGAGTTAGTAGCAAAACTAATAAACGAAAATAACGAAGATAGCCTTAAAAATCTAGCATTTATAGCTTATGGCACCGCAGCACTTGCTCAAGGCTTAGAATTTGCTAAGGTTAGTGAGTTTAACGAAGCTGTTATAAATCTAGCTAAAAAAGCGTTTTAATGCAAGAAAACAAAGCCTATTTAAGCGAACAAATAATTACTTATTTAGGCAATAAACGCTCATTATTAGGCTTTATTGAAAAAGGCGTAAAATATGCAAAAACCGAGCTTAAAAAAGATAAATTAAGCTCGGTTGATTTGTTTAGTGGTAGTGGCATTGTCGCAAGGTTTTTAAAACAACACTCAAACTATTTAATAGCAAATGATTTAGAAAGTTATAGCAAAGCAATCAACGAATGCTATTTGTCAAATATAAATGATGATTTATATAAAGAGCTTGAAATAGAGCATAAAAAACTAAAAGAGCAAATCATTAATAATTTTAATGAAAACGGCTTTATAAGAGAGCTTTACTCTCCTAAAGATGAGCTAAATATCACTCAAAATGATAGAGCTTTTTATACAAATTATAATGCTAGTTATATTGATACAGCAAGATTATTATTAGAAAATCACAAATATAAAAAATACTTTTTAGCACCACTTTTATATGAAGCTAGTGTAAAAGTAAATACAAGTGGTGTTTTTAAAGGCTTTTACAAGAATAAAAATGGCATAGGAGAATGGGGTGGAAGTGGCAAAAATGCTCTTAGTAGAATTATTGCTAATATTGAATTAGCAATGCCTATTTTTTCAAACCATAATGTGCCTTTTAATGTGTTTTGGCAAGACGCAAATGTTTTAGCAAATGAGCTTGATTGTGATTTATGCTATATTGACCCACCTTACAATCAGCACCCTTATGGCTCGAATTATTTTATGCTAAATCTAATTACAAATTATATTAAACCACAAGATATTTCTAAGGTTTCAGGTATTACAAAGGATTGGAATAAAAGCGTTTATAATTCTAAAAAAACAGCTAGCGAAAGCTTTTTTGAGCTAATAAACAATCTAAAAGCAAAAATAATTTTAATCTCATATAACAACGAAGGCATAATAAGTGAAGATGAATTTAAAAACACTCTTTTAAAATTTGGTAGTTTAAATATATTAGAGCAAAAATATAATACCTTTAGAGCAAGTAGAAATCTAAATAATCGTAAAATCCATGTAAAAGAGATTTTATATATCCTTAAAAAAATATAAAAATAATATATGATTTAATATGCTTAATCACAAAAACTACCTAAAGCCTTGTTTTTATCTACAAAATATACTACTTATAATAAACACTTAAAATTATCATAAATATTTATATTTTTATTAAAAGAATTTAAAATTGTATCTTATAAATCAAAAAAGCTTTATTATTTAATAAAAATACTAATTAATAAAAATTATTATTTATATTATCCATAGATATAATATTTAAAATATAATTACCTATGCAAATATTATTTGTATAAATTATTTAAGGAGTTTTTATGAAAAAAATCATTTTTTCTTTACTTTGTTGTAGCAATTTATTAATATCTCAAACTTTTATAGAATTTAACACTCTAGGTGCAAGTATTAAAGACAAAAATAATATTTTTGATAATGATTTATCTAGCACCTTAAACGCAAGTGTATATTTATATAAAATGGATAATTATGATAATGATTTTGTAGGTGGAATAGACTTTAGCCATTTTAATATATATTCAAGGTTTTTTATAGGCAATCAAGGAAGCAAAACTGATATTGATTTATATAATTTCACAGCTTTAGGTGGATATGGATTTTATAATGATATTTACAATATATCACTTTCTTTATTAGGCGGTGTAGGATATGAAAAGGCTAAATATAATTTAAGTAGTGATATTATAAAAAACGCTAATTTTAATAAGAATTTAAAATCAAATCTATTAACGCTAGGAATTGCTGCTAAATCGTATTTGGACAGCAATTTAATACTTGGAATGAGATTATTTACTAAGCACTACACAAACAATAATATAAAAGAAAAATCAGTCCTAGCAGGAGATATATCATTAGGTTATAGTATTTCAAGACAACTTAATGGATTTTATACTCAAGTAAAAGTAGGCTATGATAATAATTTAGTAGGTAAAGGTGTTAATTTTGGAATAGGATTAGGCTATTCATTTTAAAACTTAGGTTTTTTATCCAAAAGATAAAAAACCTTAAATTAAATCTCTTTTATAAATTCTTTTTAACTTTCTATCTAATTTATAGCATACTTCATAAATTGCAGGAATAGCAAAAAGTGTTAGTATGGTTGAACTAATAAGACCACTAATTACTGCAACTGCCATAGGAGAATTGCTCTCATAACCAGCTCCGTGTGAAATAGCTAAAGGTAGCATTGCAAAAATCATAGCAATCGTAGTCATTAATATCGCTCTAATTCTACTTTTGCCCGCTATTTTAAGAGCTTCTTTAACCCCTATTCCGCTATCACATAATTTATTTGCAACATCAATTAATAAAATTGCATTTTTGCCAACCATTCCAAATAACAAAATAAGAGCAACCAAAACAAATAAAGAAAATGTATTGCCTGTCAAATAAAGACCAATACAAGCTCCTGCAAACGCAAGTGGCATTGTAATCATTATTACAAATGGAACGATAAAGCTTTCGTAAAGGGCTGCTAATACTAAATAAATTAATAAAAATGATAAAAGCATAACCATAGCAAACCCTATCATTGTTTCTTCTAAAAGGTCAATAAAACCAGTAAAAGTATATCTTAATCCAGTATTTTGCATAATCTTACTCATATTAGTTTCTAGTTTTGCCTTAACCTCGTCTAAAGAAACTCTATCAACCCCTGCAGTAATTTTTACTGAACGAGTTTTGTTAAGTCTATTAATACTACTACTATCCTTAATTAGCCTAATATTTACTACATTTAATAGGCTAATTAAATTATTATCCATAGTTCTTATTTGTATTTTCTCAAGCGATTTCATATCTTCTTTAGATACTTTTTCAAGTTGAATAAATATATCTTTACTATCTTTTAAACCATCTAATACCCCGACATTAGCGTGTGCAAAAGAAGTTTGAATTATCCCTGCTAATTCTTGGGTATTTACATTTAATTTTCTTGCTTTTTCTTTATCTATATAAATAGCTAAAACATCTGCATAAGCATCAATATCATCACTAATATCAACAACACCTTTTAATTCACTTAAAATATTTTTCGCTCTTCTACTAGCACTTACTAAAGAAGAAAAATCATCACCTAATAATATAAATTGAACTGGCTCATCAATACCTGCACCTTCAAATTTAGGTATTTCTAAAACTTTGATTTTAAATTCTTTTAAACTCAAACTATCTCTTAGATTAGATACTACTTCTTTTTGTCTTTCGGTTCTTTCATTTAAAGGTTTTAGCTTAACATATATTTTAGATTTTTTTCTATCTTTTGCATCATCGTAGCCTACTAATAAATAAGCATAATCTACATTTTTATTTTCTTTAATTTGCTTTAAGACTTCTAAAGATTTAGCTTCCATAACTTCTATTGATAAATCTTTTTTAGATTCTATTTGAACTTGTAGTTCGCTATCATCTTCCATAGGTAAGAAATCAAGTCCTATTTTAGGTGCTAAAGAAAAAGATAAAGCACATAAAATTAAAATAATACCTATAAAAATCTTTTTATATTCTAATATAGTATCAAGTGTATTTTCATACCAACTTTCTAATTTAATAAAATATTTTTCTGTTCTATCGTGAAATTTACTCTCGTTGGTATTTAAAAACCTAGCACTAATGGTTGGGACTAAAAATACACAAACTAAAAACGATATAATTACTCCAAAGGCAACACTCATTCCTAATGTATTAAAAAACAAACCAGAAATACTATTCATAAACGAAATCGGAATAAACACGCATAATAAAACTATACTGATACTAAATACAGAAAAAGCAATATCCTTAATACCTTCATAGCTTGCATATAAAGCATTTTTCTCTGCCTTAATTTTTTTACTAATATTTTCAATTACAACTATTGCATCATCTACGAATATACCAATAGATAAAGTAAGTGCTATTAATGTCAAGCGATTTAAATCGTATCCAAATAAATCTATTAGAAAAAAACTTGAAATAATTGAAGTAGGAATTGCAATGCTAGCAATAATAGTAGCACTGATATTTCTTAAAAATAAAAACACTATTAAAATTGTTAAAATCACCCCTAAACACATATCAAATACAACTTGATTTATATGCTTTGTAATATTTTCTGATTTATCATAAACAACTTCAAATTCTATATTTTTATGATAATCTTGAATACCTATTAAGGCTTGTTTAATATTTTTAGCAACTTCTAAGCTATTTTGACCTGTGATTTTTTTAAGCTCTACTAAAACCCCATTGTCTCCATTAAAATGAGCATAACTATCTTTTAAAGTATATCCTATACTAATATCTGCTACATCTTTTAAAAATACTCCTGGAGCTATTCTTAATTGCTCTAATTCTTCTACACTATTTGAGTCAAAATAACCTTTAATAGTAATATTTTTAGCTTCATTTTCAATACTTCCTAAAAAGGTTTTAAAATTCTGCATTTTTATTAATTTTGCAACATCTAAAGAATTTAAATGGTATTTATTTAATTCATCTAATTTCAAATCAATTTTGATATTATTTTTTAAATAACCTACCATTTTAACTTCTCCAACGCCTTTTATACGCTGAAAGTCGCCTTCTAAATCATCTTCAATCAACTGCATTAAATCTTTATCGCTTAAATCTTTAGATGAGATAAAAATACTCATAACTGCACCTGCATCTGATGAGACTTTTTCAACACTTGGTGGGTATTCTAATTTCATTTTTGATATTTTTTCACGAATATCATTTACTGCTATTTCTAAATCTTTACCTAGTTCAAATTCTACGACTATTACGCTTAGATTATTAAAACTTTTTGAACTAATTCTTTTTATCTGGCTAACACCTGAAATTTGATTTTCTAACTTTTTAGTAATTTGAGATTCTACATAGCTTAAATCAGCATTTGCAAATGTAGTGATTTTAACAAGTGGAATATCAACATTAGGATATAAATTAATAGGCATTGTAAAAATTGATATAACACCAAAAATCAATAACCCTAAAAAAGTCATCAAAATAGTAACAGGTCTATTAATTGCAATTTTTAACATTTATTTATCCGTAATAATATAACCATCTCCAAATGAACCAATTTGTATATCATTTGCTAAGACTTCTGCATAAATTTTTCTAGTTTTTATATCTATATTTGGATATACCTTACTAATTACACCCTTCATATTTAAACCATTTATACTATATTCATAAGTATTACCTACTTTAACCTTATCAGAATACTTTTCATCAAAACTTAAAAGTAATTTAACTTCAGGGTAACTATCTAAAATTAATAAAGGTTGATTAGGACTTGCTACGCCTTCTCCAACTTCAATATATTTTGCCGTAATTACTCCATCAAAAGGAGCTTTTAATTTTTTTTGATTTATTAAAGTTTCATATTTTTTACTAGACATTCTTGCTGATTTTAGTCTTTGTTCTGCTTCGCTTTTTTTAAAATTAATTTCATCTAAAATTTGTTCATTCAATACTGATTTTACTTGCTCGTATCTTTTAAGAGTGCTAATTGCTAAAGTTAAAGCTTCATTTGCTAATTTTTGTTGAACATTTGATTCTTCTAATCCAACTTGCTCAATTGAACTATCAAGTTCTAATAAAATATCACCTTTTTTCACGCTTTTACCTACATCTACATTAATTTTATTTACAATTCCAAAAGACTGCAATGACAATTTAGCACTTTTTTGAGCAACCACATCAAAACTAGCATAAATAGAATCTGCAAATAAATTAAGACTAATTAACAAAAATAATAATTTTTTCAACATTTCTCCTATAAATCAATTACAAAATCTTTAATAATAATACCTTTAGCAAGTAATAATTCTGCCTTAGTTATTTCAAATTTAGCTTTACTTAAGCTAAGCTTCGCCAAAGCTCCTTGCATAGTTTCTAAAGAATTTAAATATTCAACATATCCAACAAGTCCAGCTTCATATTTTTTAGCAATACTCTCATAAGCAATTTTGCTAGCATTTAAAAGCTTTTCATTAGCATTGATTTCTTCTTGTAAAAATGAAATTTTTTGAATTAATAGTTTTTCCTTTTCACTAACTGATTTTTTACTATATATATTCATTTCTTTAGCGGCTAAATTACTAAGTTTTGCACTCTCATATGCCTTTTTGTCAGCTCCAAAAGAAAAAACATTCCAAGATAAACCTAGCATAAATATATTTGAAAACATTTTTTCTTTTACTCTTTCTTTTACTATCATATCAAACGGAGCATATAAAGAATAATTGAAATTATTTTTTGAAAATCCCACAATATTTTTTACAAAAATAGTAGGTTTAAATGGTGCTAATGATAAATCCTTATTAAGCTCACTCATCTCTTCTTTTAAAGAATTTATTTTAATATCATAAGATTTATTAGCACTATCTTCATAAATAATAGCACTGCCTTTTGTAGGAATAAAATTATTATTAGTTATTAAATAAATATTACTTAATATCTCATCTTTTTGATAATTTAAATTATTTAATTCACTTTTATTTAATTCTACTTTTGCTCTAAATATTTCTAGCTCATCATTAGGTCTTAAGCCTACTTTATTTAAATTTTCTAATCTACTTAAACTTGCATTTAAATATTTTAAATTCTGCTCTTTATATTCAATATTTTCCATTAAAGCTAAATAAGAATAATATAAACTTGCTAAATTAAATTCCAATTCATTTTTAGCCTTTTCTAATTCAATTTGACTTAATTCGTGATTTTTTTTCGCAAGATTTATATTAGAATTTCTTTTACCATCATAAATTAAAGCATCTATTGCTAAACTCACATTTGTTAAATTATTTGGATTTATTATATATCTATCATAATCAAAACTAACAAATCCAACTTGTAAAGTAGCACTAGGATAGTATTTGTATTTTACGCTTTTTGCACTTTCTTCTTTGCTTAAAGTTTCATAATTTTTAGCTTTTAATTGCTCATTATTCTCAATACTTTCTAGCATAGTTTTTAAGCTAGTTGCATTAAGCAAACTAAGACTTAATAAAATTAAAGATAATTTTTTCATATTTTTTCCTATGTAAAACTTTTAACCAAATTACCAATTAATAAATTCCAACCATCAACTAAGACAAAAATTAGAATTTTAAATGGTAAAGATATCATAACCGGCGGCAACATCATCATACCCATAGCCATTAATACTGATGATACAACCATATCAATTACTAAAAAAGGTAAGTATAGCAAAAATCCTATCTCAAATGCAGTTTTTAATTCACTAATCATAAAAGCAGGAACTAAAGTTACTAAATCCACATCATCAATACTCTTAGGATTATCAATATTTCTTAAGCGATAAAATAGTGCTAAATCCTTTTCTCTAGTATTTTTAAGCATAAATTCTTTAAACGGCTTAACACTTAATGCAAATGCTTCTTCATAGCCTATTTTTTCTTCCAAATAAGGCTTAATGCCTGTTTCATAAGATTTATTAGCAGCTGGTTGCATTATAAAAAAAGTTATCACAAGTGCTAAAGATATTAAAATTGTATTAGGCGGCATTGCTTGTGTTCCCATAGCTTGTCTCATAAACGAAAACACTATAACTAATCTTAAAAACGAAGTGCATACAAATATAATACTAGGAGCTAAAGCCAATATAGTTAAAACTATGACTACATTTAAAGTAGTTACTAATTGGCTAGGCGTTTCTGGTGCGCTTAGATTTAGATTTAATGTAGGAACGCTAAGTGGAGTATCAGCGTAAATAAACACTGAAAACAATAATAAAAGCAATAGTTTTTTCACTAATTTCCTTAAATAGTTTTTAAAAATGTTATCCAAAACTTGCTAACATTTTCTTAAAATCTAAAGGAAAAATATGAAATTAAGCATAGTAATACTAGCAGCTGGTTTTGGCACTAGAATGAATAGTAATTTAGCAAAACCTTTGCATACAATTTGTGGGAAATCTTTAATTAAAATTATTATTGAAAATGCTTTGCAACTTAGTGATGATATAACTTTGATTTTACACCATCAAGCAGACGCTATAAAAGAGCATTTAAAAGATTATTCTAATTTAAAATATATATATCAAGATATGCAAAATCATAAAGGCACAGGTGGGGCTTTAATAAATTATGAGCCAAAATACGAAGAAGCGTTGATTTTAAATGCTGATATGCCTTTAATAACACAAAATAGTCTAAAAATTATAGCTAATACAAATTCTAAAATAGTTTTAAGCACTTTTAATAAATATAGTGCTAATTCTTACGGAAGAGTGATTAAAGAAAATGACAAAATAAGTAAAATTGTAGAGACAAAAGATGCAAACAATGAAGAATTAAAATGCACTTTGTGTAATGCTGGAATTTATAAAATCAGTAAAGATATATTAAAAACTTACATTCCTAAGCTAAACAACAACAACGCTCAAAAAGAATATTATCTAACTGATATTATCAAAATGGCTATAGATGATAAAATAAGCGTTAGCGAATGCACCTTTGATGAGATTGAGTTTTTAGGCATTAATAATAAATTAGATTTAGAACAAGCCGAGCAAATTATGCAAAAAAGAATAAAAGATGAATTGCTTATAAATGGCGTTATTATGCATAATAAAGATAGTATTTTCATAGAGCTTGATACACAAATTAGTAATGATTGTGAGATTGAAAGCGGAGTTGTGATTAAGGCAAATTCTATTATAAAAAGCTCAAAAATCTTAGCAAATAGCGTTATAGAAAATAGTGAGATAATTAATTCAAGCATAGGGCCAATGGCTAGAATTCGTCCAAAATGCGTTATTAAAGATAGTAAAATCGGTAATTTCGTAGAATGCAAAAATGCAAAATTAGAAGATGTAAAAGCTGGGCATTTAGCTTATTTGGGAGATTGCGAGATTAGTAGGGGTGTAAATATTGGCTGTGGTGTGATAATTTGTAATTACGATGGCAAAAACAAGCACCTAAGCAAAATCGGTAAAAATGTCTTCATAGGCTCAAACTCAAACCTAATAGCACCAATTAACATACCTAGCGATACTTTAATTGCAGCAGGTAGCACGATTAGCAATAAAGACGCTGCTAAATTAAAAGCAAAAGATTTATTTATAGAGCGTAATAAAGGCGTGATTTTTAATAATTTTAAGGATTTTTAATGAAAGTATTATTATGTGTTAGTGGAAGTATTAGCTTTTATAAAAGCTTTGAATTAATTTCTATGTTTAAAGAAGAAGGAATTAAAGTAAAAGCTTTATTAAGTGATGGGGCTTTGAAATTCGTAAATAAATTAGCTTATGAAGCATTATGTGAAAGTGTTTTAACAAGTGAGAATGAAAGCTGGGAAAATGATAAAAATCACATAATGTTTTCAAAAGATTGTGATGCTGTTGTATTTGCTCCTGCTAGTGTTAATTCAATAAATAAACTAGCTAATGGAGTTTGTGATAATGTATTTTTAAGCACCTTAATTGCTTCAAACAAACCACTAATAATAGCACCTGCAGCAAATACTAATATGTATTTAGCAAGTCAAACACAAAAAAGCTTAGAATATTTAAAGAGTTTAGGTGTGAAAATAGTAAAACCAATTAGCAAAACCTTAGCTTGTAAAGAATTTGGCATAGGAGCTTTAGCTAATACAAAAGATATTTTTCTAGCAACTTTAAGAGAAATTTATAAAGATAAATTCTATATGGGAAAAAATATTTTAATAACAGGTGGCGGCACTCGTGAGAGCATTGATTTGGTAAGAAATATAGGAAATTATTCAAGTGGAACTATGTCAGATGCACTAGCTAAACAAGCTTATTTAAGGGGTGCAAATGTGGTGTATTTAAAGGCTAGATGTGATGAGATTAAAAATGAAAATTTCACACAATTAAGCTACGATACAAGTGCTGAATTAAAAGCCTTAATGCAAGATTATAAAGAATTTGATTATTTATTTATGTGTGCTGCAGTTAGTGATTTTATCCCTATCAAACAAGAAAGAAAAATAAAAAGAGATGAATTTGATGAAGAATTTAATATCAAAATAAGACCTAATGATGATTTATTAGCTACTTTTAATTTTTCGGGTAAAAAAATCGGCTTTAAACTAGAGTGTGATGAAAAGACTGCCTATGATAATGCAAAAAAAGCTTTAGTAAATAAAGGTTTAAGCTTATTATGTCTTAATATTTTAGGAGAACATACTCAATTTGGCTCAAGTAAAAACGAGATATTTTTCTGTGATTATTCAGGCATTAGTGAAGGGTATTTTGATACTAAAGAAAACTTAGCAAAAATTATTTTTGATAGAGTAAAAGCTGATGTTTAATGATGTTTTGCCAATTAAATTTAAAGTAATTGATAAATTAATGTTTAATCGCTACAAATTATTAATTGGTAAAAAAGAATTAACCACAAAATCAAACATTAATTTAGAGCCAAACACTTATTATTTAGCTGAAATTTATGATAGTTTAGTCTTTAAAAATCTTCAAGCTGATAAGGTTTTTGCCTATATTGATTATGATTGTTTTGAGTTATTAAAAATCGCTTTTAGAGATGATTTTAAATACACGCTAATTAATTCATTAATCCAAACAAATCAAAAATCAGATTATGAATGCTATAAAACAATGCTTTTTGCTTTGAATGAAGATATTTTATATTTACCTTGTTTGCTTGAAGGAAAACCTATATTAATTGAATATAGAAAGAAAAAAAATGAATTAGCAATTTATTATGATGTTTTTGCTAAATTAAGCCTTTTTTTAAATGATAATAAAATATTAACTAGCTTTTCTAAGGTTCAAAAAATCTGCTTTGAATATTCGCAAAATGTAGAATTAACTACTTATAAAGATGATTTTTTTAGCCTTAGTTATAAAGGAAATTTATGAACGAGTTAAATCATTTAGCAATCATTATGGATGGTAATGGTAGATGGGCTAAAAATCAAGGTTTATTAAGAAGTTTTGGGCATAAAGCAGGTGCAAAAACTATTGAAAGATTGGTAAAAGCTTGTATTGAAGAAGGCGTTTTAGAGCTTAGTTTGTTTGCATTTTCTACCGAAAATTGGAAAAGACCTAAAGAAGAAATTGAGTTTATTTTCAAATTACTTAAAGAATACTTATCTAGTGAATTAAACAATTTTATAAAAAATGAAATTAGATTTAAAAGCTTTGGAGATATTAGTGTTCTTGATTTGGATACTAAGAATTTAATTGAAGATTTTGAAGAAAAAACTAAAAATTACTCAAGAATTATTTTTAATCTAGGCATAAATTACGGCGGAAAAGATGAGATTTTAAGAGCTTTTAAAAAATTAAAAGCAAGTGATGAAGAAATAGATGAAAATAATTTTAATAAATATTTAGATATTAAAAACAATGTTGATTTATTGATTAGAACTGGCGGACATTTTAGGATTTCAAATTTCTTACTTTGGCAATGTGCTTATGCAGAGTTTGTTTTTACCCCTACTTTGTTTCCTGATTTTAAAGAAGATGAATTAAAAGAAATTATTAAAAATTATAGAATTTGTAAAAGGAATTTCGGTGGAGTTTAGTATTTTAGTTTTTATATTTGGGCTTGTTTTTGGCTCGTTTTTAAATGTATTGATTTTAAGACTACCTGAGAGAAAAAGTATTTTTTATCCGCCAAGTTCTTGTGGAAGCTGTAATAACAAATTGAAATTCTATCACAATATCCCTATTATTTCTTGGCTAGTTTTAGGTGGTAAATGTGGGTTTTGTAAAAGCAAAATAAGCATTCAGTATCCATTGATTGAGCTAATTGTTGGCTTTATATTTTTATATTGCATAGATATTAGTAGTTTAGAAAATCTTGCTTATTCTATTTGCTTAGCATTATCATTTAGCTTATTATTTGCACTTTGCATTATTGATGTTCGCTACCTTGCTGTGCCTAGCTTTACTTTAATGCTAACTTTGATTTTTGCTCTAATTTATACTCATTCAATAAGTAGTTTTAAAGATGCTTTAATCTTTGCAGGTGGTGCATATTTGCTAAAATCTTTAATAGAGAGCATAATGAATGCAAAAGCAAAAAGCGATGATGAATGTATTCAAGTAATGGGCGAAGCTGATATTGAAATAATGGCATTAATTGGAGCCTTATTAGGAATTAAACTTGGTTTTGTGGCTATATTTTTAGGAGCTGTTGTGAGTTTGCCTGTTTTTATGTATCTAAGAATAAAAGGCAAGGAAAACATACAAGTTCCTTTTATACCATTTTTAAGCATAGGACTTGCTTTAGTATGGTTTTTCCCTAGCGTTGGGCAATTTTGTTTAGATTATGTGCAATGATTAAAAAATATTTATTTAGACAATTCATAGGCTCTTTTTTATCAATATTTTTAACGCTATTTTTAGTAAGCTCTATCATTGTCTTATTTCAAATAGCAAAAATTACTTCTTATATAGAATTAAGCTTATATGAATTATTTAAATTATATTCTCTTATGAGTGTAAAACTCATCATTTTTACTACTCCTATTAGCTTTTTTATTACATGTTTTATGTGTATTCTAAGATTATCTAAAGAAAACGAAATAATTATGCTTTTTTCTCTAGGATTAAACCCTAGAAAAATAGCTAATTTTATTAGCTTTTTAGCCTTTATAGTAAGTTTGGTTTTATTAGTAATTAGCATAGTTTTAATGCCGCTTAGTTTTTCTTTATATGATAATTTTATTGATTATAAAAAAGCCTTTTCTAAAATTAATCTTAAAAATGCTAATTTTGGTCAAAAATTAGGAGATTATATATATTTTGCAGATGAATTAGAGAATGGAATTTATAAAAATATTGTTTTATATTTGCCAAAAACAAATTCTAAAAACGAACAAATATTATTAGCCAATCAAGGAACAATCCTAAACGAAGATAATAAAATCACATTTAATTTAGACAATGTAATGCTATATAATTTCAAGCAAAATACAGAAATTGCAAAGATTAAAAACCTTAGCTTTAGCACCTTAATTAATTCAAAAATTACTAATATTCAATCATTTAAAGACTATTGGAAAGATTATAAAACCCCTTCAAAATCAAAAGAATTAGTAATTTATGTCCTACTTAGCCTACTTCCTATTGCAAGTGTTCATTACGCACTAGCATTTAGCATTATTAGCTCAAGGTATGAAAAAAGCCACGAGTATTTAGCTATGCTTGTGTTTTTGATAATTTATCTAGTTCCTATGATGATGTTTTTAAATTATCATTTTTATACTATTACTTTTGTATTTTTCACTTCGCTAATAATTTCTAAGATTTGCTTTAGGAAAAAGATTTTATCAAGGTATTAAATGTTTTCAGCTCTTAAGATTTTTAATAAAAATATGATTATTTTAAGAGATGATTTATTAGGCGAAATTAACGGCAATAAAGCAAGAAAATTAGATATATTGAAAGACTTAAAACTCCCTTATAAACACATAATCTGCTATGGCTCAAGTCAATCAAATGCTATGCAAGCACTAGCACTCTGGACTAAAAATAATAATTATAATTTTTCTTTTGTTTGTGCTAGAAGATGCGAAATTAGTGGGAATTTAAAAAGTGCATTAGAAAATAACGCTGTGATTTATTATGCGAATAATCCTAAAGAATTTGCAAAAACTTTGCATAAAAATGATACTAATAGCTTTTTAATTAGCGAGGGTGTTTGTGAAGATTATGCTAGATTTGGCTTTTATAAAATGGCAAAAGAAATAGCAAAAATTGTAAATGAATTAGATTGTGATGTGGTATTAGCAAGTGGGACTTATACAAGTGCGATTTATCTTGAAAAATATCTAAGCACACTCTCAAATGCTAGAGTTTTTACAGCATCTTGCGTAAATGCTAATGAATACTTTGTAAAACAAATAAACAAACTTAATCCAAATTCCAAGCTAAAATTATTAAAAACTGCTAGAAAATATCATTTTGCAAATCTTTATGAAGAGCTATTTATATTAACAAAAAATATTAGCAATATTGAGTTTGATTTGCTTTATGATAGCGTTTGTCTAAAAGCAATTTATGAAAACCTTGATGAACTAAAAGAAAATATCTTATACATTCATCAAGGCGGATTAATTGGTTCTAAGAATTTAGAACTTCGTTATAATAAAAAATATAATCTCATAAATTAAAATTTCTTATTCTTAGCACCAAAGTGGCAAAGTAAAGAAAACACAATACACATAATACAAGCAAATAAAAGCATATATAAACCTGCATTCCAACCAAAAGCATCAACCATAGCACCTAAAAGCATAGTTCCTAAAGAAGCTCCTACAACATAGCTCATAAATCCACGAAGACCAACGCAAGAACCTACAGCAAAAGCAGGAACAACTTCCATAGTTTGAACACTTGCTAAAAATTGTGGCACATATACTAAACACCCAGCTGCTGCTGCAAAAAATATAGTGTAGTAAATATTATCGCTCGTAAAATATCCAATAATCATAAAAAATATTATACAAACAGCAAGAATTGCAGGTGGCATTCTATATCCTTTAAATAATCTATCAGATATAATTCCTGCTAACATTGTTGATGGAATTGCAGCCCATTCAAAGAATAAAAACGCTGTATGCATTTGCTCTTTACTAAAGCCTTTTACAGATAAAAGATAAATAGGAAGCCAATTTATCAACCCAAATCTAATCATATAAACAAAAGTATCCATCCAAGCAACATACCAAGCATTAGGGTTTTTTAGAACATATTTAACAAATATTTCTTTACTACTTAAATCAGTAGTTGAAGCTGAGTTTTTAATATCTTCTTCATAACCTCTTAATTTATTAATCTCGTTTAATTCTTTTAATCCTTCATTTTTAGGATTACCCTTAACAGCGTATAAAACATAAACACTAATTAACAAGGCTAAAATTGCTGGGACATAAAAGTGATTTACTTTCCAATAAGTGGCATTAAAATCAGCCGCAGCAATCCCTAATACAGGAGATAATATTAAAACAGATTTAGAAATAATTGGAGCTACCAAACCCCCTCCAATATTATGGCTTATATTCCAAATAGCAGTATAAATTCCTCTTTCTTTTTTAGGATACCAATTAGCTAGAGTAATAAAACTAGGTCCAACGCCCATTCCTTGAAAAACTCCAAGTGCAATAACAGCACCTACATAAGCATATAAAGCATTGCAAAAGCCTAATAATACATTAATTAACGCACATAAAATAAGACCTAAAGCCATATATCTTTTTGGGTCAGCCTTATCACTTAAAGCACTCATAACGCCTTTACTAATACCATAAGCAATTAGCATAGAACCAGTAATTAAACCTATATCAGAATTATTTACTGCTAAATCAGTCTTAATTAATGGAGTAGATAGGGTAATATTATTTCTTACTAAATAATATCCCATATAACCAACAAACACACCACTTAATGAAAGTTTTCTATACTTATAATAAGTGCTTAGCAACTCATCATCTTTAACCACCCTATCCTTTTTGACAGGTCTTAAAAAAGAAATCATCTTTAATCCTTTAAATAAAATAATAGTAATTTTATTTAAAGTTGTTTTAAAATAGTATTAATTATTGAGCTATATAAAGAATAATTTTTATTTTTACAATATTAATGAATATATAGCGATAAACCTGAAAGCATTGCTATAGTTTTTAACACAATAATACTTTTATAATATGCAAGTATTGATAACATAAAAATATGTAATAGAGTAGAACATTTTTTATTTTTTATGTAATAGAGTAGAACATTTTTTTATCTACTATATTACATACTATTGTTGGATACAAATAGCTTTATGTAATAGAGTAGAACATTTTTTATTTTTTATGTAATAGAGTAGAACATTTTTTTATCTACTATATTACATACTATTGTTGGATACAAAGAGCTTTATGTAATAGAGTAGAACATTTTTTTATCTACTATATTACATACTATTGTTGGATACAAATAGCTTTATGTAATAGAGTAGAACATTT